>NZ_JASONN010000020.1:0-37081 GCF_030217285.1 Pauljensenia sp. UMB3104
AAAAACCAACCAACCAAACAAGGCCAGCCAGCAATCCCAACCAAAAACACTCAAAAACAAAAAACAGGCATAAAAAAACAAACAAACACACTATCGAGTTCACAAACAACACCCACACACCCCAGCAACCAAGCCACAAAACCCAGCCACCAAAGCAGTGAACCACCACCACAAACCCACTCACAAGCTCGCGGCGACAGGTGAATAATCTACTCACCCCCACACCCAAAGTCAAACCAAAACACCGTGACCCCCAACACACACCCCACAAACCCACCAAACACAACGAAAAGTCGACTTCAACTTCTCTTGCACTCCCCCTCTCCGGCAGCAAAAGGGCGGGCCCGACCGCGCCTCAAAAGCGCGATCGGGCCCGCCAAACAGCCGAAATGACTCTCAGTTCACATCCATGTCGGGCTGGACGGGGATATCCACGGTCGGAAGGTCGCGCACGGCGCGACGCACGGCCTTGGAGACGGCGGGCGCAACCCGCTTATCGAAGGCACCGGGGATGATGTAGGACGGGCTGAGCTCGTCCTCGGAGATCACCGACGCGATAGCTACGGCGGCAACGCGCAGGACCTCGGTCGTAATCTCCTTGACCTTCGCATCGAGGAGACCACGGAACAGGCCGGGGAAGGCCAGCACGTTGTTGATCTGGTTCGGGTAGTCGCTGCGGCCCGTCGCTACGACGGCCGCGTACTTCCCCGCACCGATCGGGTCAACCTCGGGCGTGGGGTTCGCCAGGGCGAAGACGATCGCGTCGTCGGCCATGGTCTCAATGTCTGCGGGCTCGAGGATGTTGCCGGAGGAGACGCCGATGAAGACGTCGGCGCCCTTCAGGACCTCCTTGAGGGAGCCGTGGACGTGGCGGGGGTTGGTGGCCTCGGCCAGGGCCTTACGGGAGGGGTGCATGCCTTCGGTGGCGTCGCCGGACAGCGCACCGTCGCGGCCACAGCCGATGATGTCGCGCGCGCCCTGAGCGAGCAGCAGTCGGATGATTGCGTTACCGGCAGCGCCGACGCCGGAGACGACAATACGCACGTCTTCGATCTTCTTGCCCACGATCTTCAGCGCGTTGATGAGCGCGGAGAGCACCACGATCGCGGTGCCGTGCTGGTCGTCGTGGAAGACGGGGATGTCGAGCTCGGCGCGCAGGCGCTCTTCGATCTCGAAGCAACGCGGCGCGGAGATGTCCTCCAGGTTGATGCCACCGTACGCGGGCGCGATGGCCTTGACGATCGCGATGATCTCCTCGGTGTCCTTGGTGTCCAGGACGACGGGCCACGCGTCGACGCCGCCGAATTCCTTGAACAGGACGGCCTTGCCCTCCATGACGGGCAGGGCGGCCTCGGGCCCGATGTCGCCCAGGCCGAGCACCGCGGTGCCGTCGGAGACGACCGCGACCGTGTTGGCCTTCATGGTCAGCAGGTGGGCCTTCTGGGGCATGTCGTGGATGGCGGTGCACACGCGGGCAACGCCGGGGGTGTAGGCGCGCGAGAGGTCGTCACGGTTGCGCAGCGGCACCTTGGAGTGGATTTCCACCTTGCCGCCGATGTGGCTCATGAAGGTCTGGTCGGCAACCGAGTCGGAGGCTACGCCAGGCAGCGCGTTGATGGCGTCACGGACCTCGCGACGGTGCTCAGAATCGCGCATGTCGCACGTCAGGTCGATGATGATGCGCCCGCGGTCGGAGTCGGCCACGTCGAGGCCTTTGATCTCCGCTCCAGTCGAAGAGACTGCGTCAACAATGGACGCGATGGAAGTCGTCTTCTCGTCCACCTCGATGCGGTAGGAGGCGGTGTACGACGGCGATGTGCGCATATCTGTCCTTTCGTTGGGCGCCCGGCCACAGGCGGTCAGGCTGTCCTCACGCGCTCATCCTAAGTAACTTTGCACGCCTGCCGGAAGGGGGAGGCCACAACGTGGACACGTGCGCATGATCAGGGACGAGGCCGGGGCTCCTTCTGGGGAAGGCAGGCACGAGGCCGGGGTACGCTCGCCGGATCCTGTCCGCGAAGCAGTACGCACAGTCCCAACATGACGAAAGGGGCCGGGATCGCATCGATCCCGGCCCCTTTCGCTCGTGAGGATGAACCTCAGGCGCCGACCATCTCCATGATCAGCTCGCGCACGCGGGCGGCGTCAGCCTGCCCGCGGGTGGCCTTCATGACCGCGCCGACGAGGGCACCGGCCGCCTGGACCTTGCCGCCCTTGATCTTCTCGACGATGTCGGGGTGGGCGTCCAGGGCCTCCTGGACGGCCGCCGTCAGGGCACCGTCGTCGGAGACAACCTCGAGGCCTCGGGCCTCGACGACCTGCGTCGGGTCACCTTCGCCCGCGAGGACGCCCTCGAGGGCCTGACGCGCCAGCTTGTCGTTGATGCGGCCAGAGTCGATGAGACCCTGGAGCTCAGCGACCTGAGCGGGGCTGACCCCGGCCTCGTCCAGGGAGACCTCGCGTTCCTTGGCGCGACGCGAGATCTCGCCCATCCACCACTTGCGGGCGGAGGCGGGATCGCAGCCAGCGGCGACCGTGGCCTCGATAAGCTCGAGGGCACCGGCGTTGATGACGTCGCGCATCTCCATATCCGCGTAGCCCCATTCGGAGCGCAGGCGGCGGCGCTTGGCGACGGGCAGCTCGGGCAGCGAAGCACGCAGCTCCTCGACCCATTCGCGATCCGGACGGATCGGCACCAGGTCGGGCTCGGGGAAGTAGCGGTAGTCCTCGGAATCCGACTTCTCACGACCGGACGACGTCGAGCCGTCCTCCTCGTGGTAGTGGCGGGTCTCCTGCAGGATCGTGCCACCATCAGCCAGGATCTGTGCCTGACGCTGCATCTCGTAGCGCACGGCCGAGGCGATGCCACGGAAGGAGTTCACGTTCTTCGTCTCGGTACGCGTCCCGAGGGGCGACTCGGGCGTCGGGCGCAGCGACACGTTGATGTCGGCGCGCACGTTGCCGCGCTCCATGCGGGCCTCGGACACGTCGAGGGCACGGAAGATGTCGCGCAGGGCCTGCACATAGGCGGCAGCCACCTCGGGCGCACGCTCGCCGGCACCCTCGATCGGGCGGGTCACGATCTCCACGAGCGGCACGCCCGCGCGGTTGTAGTCCACGAGCGAGTGGTCCGCGCCCTGGATACGGCCGTCAGCGCCACCGATGTGCGTGTTCTTGCCGGCATCCTCCTCCATGTGCGCGCGCTCAATCTGCACGCGGAACATGGTGCCGTCCTCGAGCTCGACGTCGACATAGCCATCGTGAGCGATCGGCTCGTCGGACTGAGAGGTCTGGAAGGCCTTCGTCAGGTCCGGGTAGAAGTAGTTCTTACGCGCGAAACGGCAGTACTCCGCGATCTCGCAGTTCAGGGCCAGGCCGATCTTGATGGCGTACTCGACGGCCTTGTGGTTGACGACCGGCAGGGAGCCGGGCAGACCCAGCGACACGGGGGTCACGTACGTGTTCGGGTCGCCGCCAAACGCGTTGGGGGCGGCGTCGAACATCTTGGTCTTGGTGCCCAGCTCGACGTGCACCTCAATGCCGAGAACCGGGTCGAAGCGGCGTGCCGCCTCGTCGTAATCCATGAGCTCAGTCATCACTTTTCCTCCCAGTTAGCTGCGGGGCACTGACCCGCGACGTCGTCGCTGAGCGCCTCCACCAGGGACGCCACCTTGTACATGACCAGGTCGCCGCGCGCGGGGGCCAGCACCTGGAAGCCGATGGGCAGGCCCTCGGAAGACACCGCGTTGGGCACATTCATGCCGGGGATACCCGCCAGGTTCGCGGGGATCGTCGCGACGTCGTAGAGGTACATGGCCAGCGGATCGGAGGTCTTCTCGCCGAACTTGAAGGCCGTCTCGGGCGCCGTCGGGGACACGAGGACGTCGACCTGCTCGAACACCGCGTCGAAGTCACGCTGAATGAGCGTGCGCACCTTCTGCGCGCTGCCGTAGTAGGCGTCGTAGTAGCCAGCCGAAAGCACGTGCGTGCCCAGGATGATGCGGCGCTTGACCTCGTCGCCGAAGCCGGCCTCGCGGGTGGCGGCCATGACGCGCTCGGCGGTCACGGGGCCCTCGGTGGGCTCGACGCGGATGCCGTAGCGCATGCCGTCGAAGCGGGCCAGGTTCGAAGAGACCTCGGCGGGCATGATCAGGTAGTAGGCGCCCAGCGAGTATTCCAGGTGCGGGCACGAGACCTCGACGATCTGCGCGCCAGCCTCGCGCAGCTTCTCGACGGTGGCGTTGAAGGCGTCGATGACGTCCTGCTGGTAACCCTCGCCGCTCAGCTCCTTGACGACGCCGACCTTCAGGCCCTTCATGGAGCCCTGTGCGGCCACGGTTTCGACGGCCTGCGTGAGCGCGGGAACCGGCTCGTTCAGGGAGGTCGAGTCGTGGGGGTCGTAGCCGCCGATCAGCTCGGTGAGTGCGGCCGCGTCGGCGACCGTGCGGGTGACGGGGCCGATCTGGTCCAGGGACGAGGCCATGGCCACCAGGCCGTAACGCGACACCGCGCCGTACGTGGGCTTCGCGCCGACCGTGCCGGTCACGAACGCGGGCTGGCGGATCGAGCCACCCGTGTCGGAACCGAGCGCGAGGGGCACCATGTAGGCCGCAACAGCTGCGGCCGAGCCACCGCCGGAGCCGCCGGGGATACGCTCGGTGTCCCACGGGTTCTTCGTCGCACCGAACGCGGAGTGCTCGGTGGACGAACCCATGGCGAACTCGTCCATGTTGGTCTTGCCGACGATGGGCAGGCCAGCTTCCTTGATCTTGGTGGTGACGGTCGCATCGTAGGGAGGCTCCCAGTCGCCCAGGATCTTCGAGGCGCAGGTGGTGCGCAGGCCGCGCGTCACCACGTTGTCCTTCACGGCGATCGGCACGCCCGCCAGGCGGTGCAGGGTCTCCCCCGCCGCGCGGCGCGCGTCCACGTCGGCCGCGGTGGCCAGGGCGCCCTCGCGGTCGACGGTGATGAAGGCGTTGACGCGATCGTCAATGGCGTCGATGCGGTCCAGGCACGCCTGGGTCAACTCAACGGAAGTGATCTGGCCGGCGGCCAGCATGTCCGCCAGCTCCAGGGCGCTCTTCTTCAGCAGCTCGTTCATCAGTCCTCCCCCAGAATCTGCGGAACCAGGAACTGGCCGTCCTGGGCGGCGGGCGCCTGAGCGAGCACCTCGTCGCGGTCGACGGTTTCGCCCACCACGTCCTCGCGCCACACGTTGGTCAGCGGAATCGGGTGGGAGGTGGCGGGCACCTCGGGGGTGGCGACCTCGGACACCTTGGAGACGGCGTCGGCGATCGCGTCGAGTTCACCCGCGAAACGCGTAATTTCCTCGTCGGTCAATGCGATATGGGCCAGGCCCGCGACGCGGGCGACCTCGTCAGTACTAATGCGTGACATGTGTGGCATCCTACCCGTATGGCCTTTTCACAGCGACGCCAACTCACCAGGCAGACGTGGTCGATCGTCAAAAAAGCGGGCATTGCCCTGCTCGCCGCCCAGGCGGCGGCGGTCGTCACCGTCCACGCGATCGACCGCATGCGCACCGCCCGTATCCCCGGTGGCGTGCACGGTTTCCCGACCCTGCCTCCCGCCGACACCCAGATCGGCGACACCGTGGCGCGCACGTACACGGAGGGACACTCCCTGTACGAGGACATGCTGGAGGCCATCGAAGGGGCGACGCATCACATTTATTTCGAGACCTTCATTTGGCGCTCGGACAGCTGGGGACAGCGATTCAAGGACGCGCTGATCGCCGCCGCACAGCGCGGTGTCGAGGTCTTCTGCATCTGGGACGGATTCGGTGTCCTCAACCAGGATCCACGCTTCTACAAGTTCCCCGCGATGCCGAACCTGCACGTGCGCAAGTTCCCGACGCTGCGCTCGGGCTTCTTCACCCTGAACATTCGCCGCACGGGCCAGGATCACCGCAAGATCCTCGTGGTCGACGGCGAGGTCGGCTTTGTCGGCGGCTACAACATCGGCGACCCGTTCGCGAACGAGTGGCGCGACACCCACGTGCGCATCACGGGCGAGGCCGTGTGGGAGCTAGAGAACGGCTTCGTGGACTTCTGGAATCACTTCCGCCCGAAAACCAGCCCAGAGCTGCCCGATCAGGGGGCGCGCGCATGGAGCGCGGACGTGACCGCGCAGTTCAATCTGCCCCACAACCTGCTCTACCCGATCCGAGGCATGTACATCGACGCGATCGAGCGGGCGACCGACCGCGTGCTCATCACGACGGCGTACTTCATCCCCGACCGCGAGGTCCTCTCCTCCCTGATCGCCGCTGCGCGCCGAGGCGTGCGCGTCCAAGTGCTGATCCCGGAGTATTCCAACCACATCCTGGCGGACTGGGTGGCGCGCCCCTACTACGGCGAGCTGCTGCGCGAGGGCGTGGAGATCTGGCTGTACCAGCACGCGATGGTCCACTCGAAGACGATGACGGTGGACGGTCGCTGGTCGACGATCGGCACGGCGAATATCGACCGACTGTCGATGCGCGGCAACTACGAGGTGTGCCTGCAGTTCTTCTCGCGCCCGCTGGCCGCGCGCATGGAGGAGATTTTCGCGAACGACCTGACGACGGCCCGCCGCCTGACGATCGACGAGTGGGAGAAGCGCTCGACCCTCACCCGCGTGGGCGAGGTGTTGCTGGGCCCCTTGGAGCCCCTCGTCTGAGCCCCGGCCTCGTTACAGGCCGACGGCCGCCAGGCCTCCCTCGAGGAGGTCCGCGAACTGCGCTTCCGTGATGACGGGGACGCCCAGGGCCTCGGCCTTCGCGGCCTTGGAACCCGCGCCCGGGCCGGCGACCACGAGCGAGGTCTTCTTCGAGACCGAGCCCGCTGCTTTCCCGCCGCGCGAGGTGATCGCTTCCTTGGCTCCTTCGCGGTCGTATCCGGGCATCGCGCCCGAGACGACGATGGTGAGGCCAGCAAGCACGTCCGAGGCCGGCTCGGGGGCCTCGTCGGCCATGCGCACGCCCGCGCGCGCCCATGCCTCGAGCACCTCCAGGTGCCAGTCGACGGTAAACCAGTCGCGCAGGGAGCGGCCGATTTCCTCGCCCACGCCCTCAACGGCGGAGAGCTCCTCGACCGATGCGGCGCGCAGGGCGTCCATCGAGCGGAAGGTGTCCGCGAGCGCTCGTGCCGCCGTGGGGCCGACGTGGCGGATGGACAGGGCGACGAGGACGCGCGCGAGGGGCTGACTCTTGGCCTTCTCCAGCTCGGCGAGCATTTTCTCGGTGCCCTTGGAGGCGCTGGGCTCGATAGGCTCGAAAACGGTCTGTCCGCGCAGCTTGCGGGGCTTGAAGGCCTTGGTCCAGAAGTAGCGGACCTGCTTCCAGTCCCCGGTTTCCTCGCCCTTCTTCTTGACGGGCTTCCACACCATGACGTCGCGCAGATCCTGCGCGCGCAAGTCGAAGAGCGCGGCCTCCGTGCGCAGGGCGGGAGCCTGCGGGGCGGGCAGGAGTTCTTCGGCGCGGGTGATCTGCTCACCGTGGGGCAGGTCGCGGCCGCCCTCAAGCGTGAGGACGGTGCCGTCCTCGAGGGTGACGCTATGGCCGGCGACCAGGGCGGCCGCCACCTCGTCGCGGTCGTTTTCGGGCTGAGTCATGGCGAGCGCAGACTCGTCGCCGAGGCCCTCCACGTCCAGGGCGGATCGGGCGCCGACGTGGGCGAGGCGCTCGGTGATCTGTGCGGGGCATGCGCCCTTGTTGGGGCAGCGCAGGTCGACGTCGCCTTCCTTCTCTTGCACGAGGGGGGTCCCGCAGGAGGGGCACTCGGCAGGCATGACGAAGGGGCGCTCGGAGCCGTTGCGCGCATCCTCGACGGGGGCGACGATCTCGGGGATCACGTCGCCGGCCTTGCGCAGAACGACGAGGTCGCCGATGAGGACTCCCTTTCGCGCGACCTCCTGGGCGTTGTGCAGGGTTGCGCGCGCGACGTTCGAGCCGGCAACCAGCACGGATTCCATGACACCGTAGGGGGTGACGCGCCCGGTGCGGCCCACCTGGACGCGGATGTCGAGCAGGCGCGTGTGCACCTCCTCGGGCGGGAACTTGTAGGCAGCCGCCCAGCGCGGGGTGCGCGAGGTCGAGCCGAGGGAACGCTGGAGGGCCAGGTCGTTAACCTTGACGACGACGCCGTCGATCTCGTGCACGAGGCCGTGGCGGTCCGCGCCAATCTCCGCGATGCGGTCCTCAATGGCCTTGCGGCCCGTCAGCAGGCGCGTGTAGGGCGAGACGGGCAGGCCCCATTCGCGCAGCTGCTCGTACCAGCCCATCTGGGTAGTCGGCTCGCTGAACTCATCCCCGGCCTCGACGAAGCCGATGCCGTGGGCGACCATCGCGAGGGGGCGCTTGGCGGTCTCGGCGGGGTCCTTCTGGCGCAGGGAACCGGCGGCCGCGTTGCGCGCGTTGACGAAGGTCTTTTCTCCGGCCTCGACGCGGGCTTCGTTGAAGGCGGCGAAGTCGGCGACCGGGAAGTAGACCTCGCCACGCACCTCGATGCGCGTGGGCACGGTGCCGGTGAGGGTCTGCGGGATCGACGCGATCGTGCGCGCGTTGGCGGTGACGTCCTCGCCAACGTAGCCGTCGCCTCGGGTGGCGGCGCGCACGAGGCGGCCGTTCTCGTAGAGGAGGTTGATCGAGAGGCCATCGACCTTCACCTCGGTCGTCATCTCCAGGTCAGAAATGCCGGTCGCCTCGGCCATGCGCGTCTCCCACCCGGCGAGCTCCTCGAGGGAGAACACGTCATCGAGGGACATCATCTGGGCAAGGTGGCGCACCTCGGCGAAACCGGAGTCGACGCTGCCGCCCACGCTCATCGTGGGCGAGTCGGCGCCGCGCAGCTGCGGGTAGCGCTCCTCGATCTCCTCAACCTCGCGATACATGCGGTCGTAGTCTGCGTCCGCAAGAGTCGGCGAATCACGGTCGTAGTAGGCGGCGCGAGCCTCGTTGATGCGCTCAACGAGGTCGTTGTAACGGTCGCGTGTCGTCTCGAACGTGGAGTCAGCCATGGGGTCCATTCTTGCATTCCAGGAGGCTGGCGGGCCGGTGGGCGAGGCCTTCCAACGGCGGAGGTGGCCATACCCACACGGTCCTGCGAGGCGCTTATCCACAGGGTTTCGGGGCCGCGAGCGGTTATCCACAGGGCACATCCTGGCGCTTGAATGCGCCCACAAGGGGCGGGATCGTTGGGTTATGAAAGATTCCGGTTGTCTCGCCCGCGCTGCCCTGCGCACCGACCTGCACCTCGCGTGCGTTCAGGGACCCGACGTTGGTGTCGTGGTGGCCCCCGGCACGGTCGGTCGCGCGGGCGATATGCCCCTGTCATGCGCGAGCGTGGCGCGCACACACGCGGTTTTCACCACGCGTGAGGGTCGCGCGTTCCTTGATGCCCGACCGGATTCCCCTCCGTTTCGGCTGCGCACCCGCGCGCGCTGGTGGCGCAGTGCCCGAACCGCGCGGGAAATGATCCCCGGGGCCCGCCTGCGCCTCGGTGACGACGTTTTCGAGGTCCGCGCGCGCCCGATGCGCTTGGCGTGGCCGGGCGTCGAGCGACGAGGCCGGGGCTCGCTCACGGTATCGTCCCTGCTCAGGGGCGCACCCCTGGTTTCCGTCGTCGTCATGCTCGGTTTCATGGGCTGGCGCCTGCGAGCAGCCGCGAGCGCTCCACGGTTATGGATCGGTATCGCTTCGCTGGTGGCGGCCGTCGCCTGCGTCACCGCGATCATTCTCTGCTGGCGTGCGCGTCGGCGGCGTAGGGGTTGGGATGGCGCCACGCTCTCACTGGTGCTCGCTGGACTACCTGACTGCGGCCCCTCGCCCCGGAGCGTGCGGGCGAGCGTGTGGCCGGGACGGGCCACGAGCCCCCGTCAACGCGTGCTCCTCTCGACGTCGTCGGATGAGCCGGGGCGCTCCGCGCTCGGTATCGCGGGACTCCACGCCACCCAGTGTGCCCTGTGGTGCGCGGGGCAGATAGCCGCGCAGGTGGGAGGCGCGCGAGTGTGGTGGAACAGCGCCTCCCCAGTCCTGCTGGGGCACGCGGGCGTGGACATCCACGTGAGTGCTGGCGAGTCGTGCCCGCACTGCGCGCAAGGCGCGGCAGATGACAGACCGACCGTGCACATCGGGTACGCGTCCTCCATCGCTCGCCTGCCGTCCTGGTGCGCGCAGGTGTGTGTCACCGATGATCTGCCGGTCGCGCCTCAGTGGTGGTGGACGGTCACCCGAGCGGATGCTCGCGACGCTCTCCCCTCGCGCGTGGGATGGGATCCAGACCATGCCCGTGGGTCCTCCGGCGTCCTGAGCGTGCGGATCGGGATGTCGCAGTCTGGCCCCATCGAGCTGGACCTCGTCTCTGATGGCCCGCACGCGCTCGTCGCCGGGTGTACGGGTTCCGGGAAATCGGAGGCGCTGATCGGCTGGCTTGCCTCCATCGCGCACTGCTACAGCCCCGACAAGGTGCGCTTCGTCCTCATCGACTACAAGGGTGGCTCGACATTCGCCCGCCTGCAGGCACTGCCCCACACGCACGCGCTCCTCACCGATTTGGATCCCGGTGCGACGACACGGGCTCTCGAGGGGATCGCTGCCGAGCTACAGCGCCGCGAGGAGCAATTGCGTGCACGCGGGTTCCCCGACCTGGCCACGTGGGAGCGCGCCCACGAGGGCGACCCCTCCTCGGTCCCCGAGGCCCCCGCCCGACTCATCGTTGCCATCGACGAGTTCCGTTTCCTCGCCCAGGCTCACCCATCCTCGATGGAGGTCCTGCTACGGCTCGCCGCGCAGGGGCGCAGCCTGGGTCTCCACCTCATTGCCGCAACCCAGCGCCCGTCGGGGGCCGTGAGTGCGCAGATGCGCGCCAACATGGACATTCGCCTATCCCTGCGCTGCGTGAGCGCCGCCGATTCGACCGACATCCTCGGGGATGCACGGGCCGCCTCGCTGCCCCGGGTTCCCGGGCGCGCTGTCCTCGACGGCGTCGGCGTCATCCAGTTGGCCTACATGGATAACGTCGCCGAGGTCGTCTCGCGCTGCGCGCGCTCGTGGCCACACGGGGGTACGGCTCCTCTATGGGCACCCGAGCTGCCCGAAACCCTCACGTGGGACGAGGTTGACGCTGCGAACGGATACGCAACCGCACTCACACACCAGTACCCAAGCACCACCCCGACGCATGCAGGGGCCCTCACCCTCGGCCTCGTCGAAGGAATCGAGGAACATTCCCCATTCGTGTGGGACGGCGGAAGCATCCAGATTCAGGCCAGCGCGCACGAGGCCGACCTCGCCTCGCGGTGGGCCCTCGCCCTCGCGACACGCATCGCAAGTCGGTGCGGCTATCCCCTCCACGTGATCGGAGACGGGGACGCTGCGGGCTGCGCGTCATTCCTGGCCTGCGACGACCTCTCCACCATCGACCTGCTGGAGGGCATCTGCGAGCACGGCCCAGCGGTCCTGGCTATCACCGACGCGGCCGCACTGCGCGCCTCCCTCACCCAGGCACTGTCAGCCCCACAGGCGGATTCCCTCTGGGCAGCGCTGCTGGGCGGAGCACGGCGAGCAGGCGTCATTATCGTCGCGGCCTACCCGGGGCGCTTCACCGCATCGAGTGCCACGATGGGCGCGTTTTCGACACGCCTCGTGCGCGCACGCGATGCGGACGAAGCGCTCCATGCTGGCATCTCCCCCGCCGACCTGCGCACGCTCGGCCCTGGACAGGCGCTGCTCGCACGGCCCGGAGAACGCACCCTCCTCGCATGCATACCCAGGACCGCGTGTGACCTGGGAGCTCATCTTGGACATGAGAGAAACAGCTGGCGCATTCCCAGCCCAGCAACTGTCTCGGCGCTGGTCAGAAATACGGATGCACCGGCCCTGATCGGACCGACGTACGACGCGCCGACATGGGATCACCCGCTGCCGTGGATCATCATCGGTAGGCAGGAGGACGCGTCCATCCTCACAGCGCTCCACGCGTATCTCGGATGGGCAGAAACGCCAACAATTTCTGACGTAATTCCTCAAGGATCCTGGACTCGTATCGCCAGATGGGACGGGCACCGAGTTCTCGCGATGAATCCCACGAACAACGTCATTCGCGCATTAATTCAACAATGCCACGCATCCCCGCTCTCCGTCCTCGCACGACGCTGGTCCCCTTCATGCGGACTGATCTGCGAGGGTGATACCCTGACAACCGTCCAACTAACCGTTGGGTCAGTTAATACCTAAGTCCCATCTTATTCGGGCTCCGTGAGCAGCCGCATAGTGACGTTGTCATTTCGCTGTTGCCTCCCCCTTGCACGACTAAGATGACGAACGGACACTGACAAGAGAACAAGCGAAACATCCCGAGCGCACGGCAGTCGAGGAGCGAAAGACACATCATGGATTGGCGGAGTAAGGCGGCATGCCTGACAGTTGACCCGGAACTTTTCTTCCCCATCGGGAACACGGGTCCGGCCATCGCACAGGTCGCCGAGGCCAAGGCCGTGTGCCGCGAGTGTGAGGTCGTGGGCATCTGCCTGCAGTGGGCTATCGATAACAACCAGGATGCCGGCGTCTGGGGCGGCATGAGCGAGGAAGAGCGCCGCGCGCTCAAGCGCCGCGCCGCACGCGCACGCCGCGCGGGCTGCTAACAGACCACCGCCGCCCCGCGGCGCACCAACGATCAAGGCCGGAGATCCACCAAGGATCCCCGGCCTCGTTCATAGGTGAAACGTTGAGCCAGCCCGCGGAACCCCCGTCAGGCGGGGTCCAGGTTCGCGTGGAGCGTCACGAGCGTGCCGCCGCCCTCGCGCGGGGCCCACTCGATGGAGCCCTTGAGTTCACCGCGCACCATCTGGTGGACGATCTGCGTACCCAGGCCGCTCATAGGAGTTCCCGGTACGAAGCCCACACCGTCGTCGGCGACGGTCACGGTCATCGACGAGCCCTGGCGCTCGGCGCGCACCTCGATAAGGCCATCACGGTCCGCGAGGCCGTGCTCGACAGAGTTGGCGACTAGCTCGTTCAGGACCGTGGCCAGAGCCTGGGCCTGGTCGGCCTGAATGGTGCCGAAGCTGCCGGTCGTGATGACCTCAACGGCGTGGTCCGTCGAGGCGATCGCACCGGCCATGCGCACGATCGTGCGTGCGACCTCGTCGAAGTCCACCGACTCGTCCACGTTCTGCGACAGGGCGGCGTGCACGGTCGCGATGGCCTGCACGCGACGCTCGGCCTCGGCAAGCGCCACCTTGACAGCCTCCTCGGAGGATCGGCGCGACTGCAGGCGCAGCAGGGCGGACACGGTCTGCAGATTGTTCTTCACCCGGTGGTGGATTTCGCGGATCGTCGCATCCTTCGTCATGAGCTCCTGCTCGTGGCGGTGTACCTCGGACACGTCGCGCGTGAGGATGACGGCGCCCAGGCGCTTGCGCCCGTTGACGAGGGGCAGGGCTCGCATACTGACGGTGGATGCACGCGCCGCGATCTCAACGCGCCAGGAGGCTCGGCCCATGACGACGACCGCCATGGATTCCTCGATGAGGGTCCCCTCGCCGATGACCTCGGTGATCTCCTGGGCGAGGACCTTACCGGTCACGTGGGTGCGGATGCCGAGGCGGCGCAGGCAGGACACGGCGTTGGGGGTCGCGTGCTGCACGCGCCCCTCCGCGTCGAGTAGGACGGCACCGTCGAGGACGCGCGGCACGCCGTGGGAGGTGACCTGCGGGGTCGAGTCGTAGGGGTATTCGCCGCGTGCCATCATCTGGCACAGAGTGTCGGCAGCCGCCACCGTCCATCCTTCGAATCCGAGAGACAGACGCGGGCTGGACAGATTCGCCTCGCGCGTGACGACGGCGATGATGCGCCCGTCGTGGCACACGGGCACGCAGGTTTCCATCATCGAGTACGTGCCGGCCCAGCGCGCGGCCGTCGAGCGCACGACCTCCCCGGACTGCAGGGCGCGACGCAGATCGATTTCGCGGGCGGCGGGCAGGTGGAGGCCGATGATGTCGTCCACGTGGACGGTCGCGGAGGTGGCGGGGCGGCAGTGGGCGGCCGCGATGAAGCGCCCGTCGTCGGCGGGCAGCCACAGAACCAGGTCGGCGGCCGCCAGGTCAGCGAGCACCTGCCAGTCCGCGAGGAGGAGGTGCAGCCAATCGATATCCTGCTCCGACAACGGCGTCGAAGAGGCTTCTTCAGCTAACTGCATGAGACTACGCATGCATCTACTCTAAAGGGAGTGGGGCCGCGAGGGCGGACCTTCGTTGTAAATGAGCGCCGGGACACGCTTCGGCGCCGCTTCTTTCGTCAGGAGAGCCATGCAGTTCACGCAGTCTATTTCGTATCCCGGTACGGTCGACGAGGTTGTCGCCATGTACCTGACCCCCGACTACCTGGAGCGACGCTTCGGCCGGTTTGTCGTGGAAGGCTCGACGACCGTGTCCGTGGACGGTGAGCGCGTGTCGTACGCGGGCACCGTGCGCCCCGAGCTGATTCCGGCGGCGGCAGCGCGATTTGTCAAGTCCGATCTGCGCGTCACTTTCACCGAGGAGTGGACACTCAACGAGGCCGGGGCCTCGTCCCGCACGTCGGTGGCCGTGGACGGCGCGCCGGTGTCCGTCGAGGCCACGTCCACGCTGACCCCAACCGATGCGGGCTCAGCCCGCGAGGTGAGCGGCAACCTGTCGGTGCGCGTGCCGCTGCTGGGCGGACGCATCGAGAAGGAGACAGTGGCCCGCGTGGGTCGCCTGACCGACAGCGAGCAGGCGAGCGCCGCGCAGTGGCTGGAGGAGCATCGCTAAAGCTTTTTCTACGCTCTGCGAGGAACCCCGCCCGCCCGGCGCATGTTGCACGGGCGGGCGGTGTCTTTTCGCGACACAATAGTGCCCATGAGTGATACCCCGAAGTCCCTGTACATGCAGCGTACGGGCGTGCGTCAGTACGTCGCCCGCAACCAGGACGGCGCCGAGATCCGCATCGGTCACGGCCCCGGCCTCTTCTCCCCCGGCGACCTGCTCAAGCTCGCGATCGCGGGCTGCAACGCGATGAGCTCGGATGCCCGCATGGCGGCTCGCCTGGGCGACGATTTCGAGCAGTTCGTCGGCGTGTCCGGCGACTACGACCAGCAGAATGATCGTTTCACGCACGTGGACGTCGAGCTGGTCCAGGACATGTCTGCCCTGTCCGACGAGGAGATCGAGGATCTCAAGCGTCGCGCCGATGCCGCAATCAAGCGCAACTGCACGATCGAGCACTCGGTCGTCGACCAGGCTCTGCCGGCCTCGCACACGTGGACGAACGAGCGGATCAACTGACGTGAGCGCCGTCGACCGCCAGTACGAGGACCTGCTGGCGCGCATTATGCGTGAGGGCACCCCCAAGGGTGACCGCACCGGCACGGGCACGCGTTCCCTGTTCGGGGCGCAGCTGCGCTACGACCTGTCCAAGGGCTTCCCGCTGATCACGACGAAGCGCGTGCACGTCAAGTCCGTGGTGGGCGAGCTCCTGTGGTTCCTGTCGGGCTCCTCGAACGTGTCCTGGCTCCAGGACAACGGCATCCGCATCTGGAATGAGTGGGCGGACGAGGACGGCGAGCTGGGCCCGGTGTACGGCGTCCAGTGGCGCTCGTGGAACGCGGGAGACGGCCGCCGTATTGACCAGATCTCCCAGGTCCTCGAGACGCTGAAGACGAACCCGGATTCGCGCCGCATGGTGGTGTCCGCGTGGAACGTCGGTGACCTGCCGGAGATGGCGCTCGAGCCCTGCCACGCATTCTTCCAGCTGTACGTGGCCGACGGCCGCCTGTCGCTGCAGCTCTACCAGCGCAGCGCCGACATGTTCCTGGGTGTACCCTTCAACATCGCGTCCTACTCGCTGCTCACCCATATGTTCGCCCAGCAGGCGGGCCTGGAGGTCGGCGACTTCATTTGGACGGGCGGAGACTGCCACATCTACTCCAACCACACGGAGCAGGTGAGAGAGCAGCTGAGCCGCGAGCCGTACCCGTTCGGGCGCCTCGAGCTGGCTAAGGCCCCGTCGATGTTCGAGTACTCCTTCGATGACATTTCGGTCGTCGACTACCAGCATCACCCCACGATCAAGGCTCCGGTCGCCGTATGACGAAGCTCGCCGCGATTTGGGCGCAGGATAGCAACGGGATCCTCGGGACTGGCACGGCCATGTCCTGGCATGTTCCCGCGGATTTCCGCCACTTCAAGGAGTCCACGATGGGCTGCCCGATCATCATGGGCCGCCGTTCGTGGGAGGCTCTCGGGCGCGCTCTGCCGGGCCGCACGAACATCGTCATCACCCGCACCCCCGGGTACGAGGCCGCAGGTGCGCTCGTCGTCTCCTCGATCGACGAGGCCTTGGATGCCGCGCGCGAGGAAACGGCGCGCACGGATGCCCCCTACATCTGGATCACGGGCGGGGCGCAGCTCTACGCGCAGACACTTCCCCTCCTGGACGAGGCCGTGGTGACCGACCTGGAGCTGGACGTGGCCGCGAGCGCTCCCGAGGGGTCGACCTTCGTGTACGCGCCGCCGTTGGATCCGGCGCTGTGGCGCCAGGATGTGGAGCGCAGTGACGCGCAGTGGCGTGAACGCTCGGGGGACGCTCGCTGGAAGGTGAGCACCTGGGTGCAGCGCTAAGCACCCCTCCCCCGTTTCGATACCTGTCCGGCAAGGCCCCGCGCATCGCGCGGGGCCTTCGTCGTAGGATGCACTGTGCCCTCATCACCTTTGCTGACGAATCCGACGCTGCGCGCGCTCGTGGCGATCGCGCTGTTTACGTACACGGCGCAGAACATGCTCAACGTGTCGATCGCTCCCCTGTCGCGCGCTCTTAGCCTGCCCGAGTGGATCGTGGGCGCGGCGGTGTCCCTGGCGGCTGCCGCGGTGACGGCGCTCAGCCAGTTCTGGGGGCGCCGTTCGATCGCGTGGGGGCGCAGGCGCGTCATCCTGCTGGCGCTCTTCTTGGCGCTCACGGCGGGCACGCTTTTTTCGGCGGCCGTGTGGGCGCGGGCGGCCGGCTCCATCGGTGCGCTTGTTGCGGCGGGTGCCATCATGGCGGCGCGCGGCCCCTTCTTCGGCGCGGCGGTCGCGGCGATCCCGCCGACGGGCCAGGCCCTCGTCGCCGAGGTGACACCCGACGAGGCCTCGCGCGTGCGCGGCACGTCCGCTTTCTCGGGTGCCATCAACCTGTCCGTCATGGTCGGTTCCCTCATGTCCTCGGCGCTGGGTGCGTGGTGGATTTTCGGCCCTGTGCACGCCACGCCGATTTTCGTCCTCATCGCCCTGGCCATCGCCCTCATCTGGCTACCCCGCGACGGAGCATCCACGAGCGCGAGGAGGCGCCTACCCCGCCTGACCGATGAGGATGCGGAATCCGAGGAAGCGGCCCCGGCCTCGTCAACGGAACCAAAGAAACCGGCGGCAACGACCGCGGAGGATAACGCGAGCGGTGCGAAGGGCACCGCCGAACTGCCCCCGCGCGTACGGTGGACCGACCGGCGTATCGCCCCGTGGATCGCCTCGGTGTTCGGCATCTATTTCGCAAACGGCGTCGTTCAGATCACGATGGGCTTCCTCGTCCAGGACCGCGGCGGACTGGACCCCGCACCCGCAGTCTCGGTCACCGCGCTCATGCTGCTGGCCAACGCCGCCGGAGCCATGCTCATGCAGCTGATCGTCGTACCACGCCTGGGATGGGGGCCGCGCAGGCTCCTGCGGGCGGGCATGACGCTCGCACTCATCGCCCTTTCCTGCCTGACCCTCGCGCCGTCGCTGTGGGCGCTGGCTGCCTCGACGTTCGCGATGGGCGTCGCGTCGGGCATGGCATCCCCCGGTTACTCGGCGGGCGCATCCCTGGCTGTGAGCGCGCGCGAGCAGGGCGGCATCGCCGGTGTCATCAACGCGACCGGCGCGATCACGTGGATCGTCGCCCCGGTGAGCGCCACCGCCCTCTACGGGTGGATGCCCCTGTCGCCCTTCGCGTTGGCGCTCTCACTCGTCGCGCTGTCGTGCGCGTGCGCCTGGTGGCTGCTGCACGGAGCACGCGGCGCGGATCGTAGCTGAGCGAGGAGGCGACTAGGACGAGTGCCCCACGCCTCAGTGCGCGTGCGGCGCTATCCTAGGAGGGTACGTAAGCCCTACGCGAAGGAGCCACCTGTGGCACAAGAAACCCGTACCGAAACCGACTCGATGGGAGCCGTTGAGGTCCCCGCGAACCGTTACTGGGGCGCTCAGACCGAGCGTTCGCTGCACAACTTCGACATTGGACGCAACACCTTCGTGTGGGGTCGCCCGATGGTGCGCGCCCTTGGCATCCTGAAGAAGTCCGCGGCCCTGGCCAACGCCGAGCTGGGCGAGCTGCCCGCCGACATCGCCGGCTACATCGCGCAGGCGGGCGACGAGGTCATCTCCGGCAAGCTCGACGACAACTTCCCGCTGGTCGTCTTCCAGACCGGTTCGGGCACCCAGTCGAACATGAACGCCAACGAGGTCATCTCCAACCGCGCCATCGAGCTCGCGGGCGGCACCATGGGCACCAAGACCCCCGTGCACCCCAACGACCACGTGAACCGCGGTCAGTCCTCCAACGACACGTTCCCCACCGCCATGCACATCGCGGTCGTCTCCGAGCTGCACGACATGTACCCGCGCGTGCGCCAGCTGCGTAACACCCTGGACAAGAAGGCCAAGGAGTTCGACGACGTCATCATGGTGGGCCGCACCCACCTGCAGGACGCGACCCCGATCCGCCTGGGCCAGGTCATCTCCGGCTGGGTTGCTCAGATCGACTTCGCCCTCGACGGCATCGAGTACGCGGACACGCGTGCGCGCGAGCTGGCCATCGGCGGCACCGCCGTGGGCACCGGCCTGAACGCTCACCCGAAGTTCGGCGAGCTCACCGCCAAGAAGATCTCCGAGGAGACGGGCATCGAGTTCAAGCAGGCCGACAACCTGTTCGCCGCCCTGGGCGCGCACGACGCGCTGGTGCTGGTCTCGGGCGCGCTGCGCGTCCTGGCCGACGCCCTCATGAAGATCGCGAACGACGTGCGCTGGTACGCCTCCGGTCCGCGTAACGGCATCGGCGAGCTGATCATCCCCGAGAACGAGCCGGGCTCGTCCATCATGCCGGGCAAGGTCAACCCGACCCAGTGCGAGGCCATGACGATGGTCGCCACCCAGGTGTTCGGCAACGACGCGACGGTCGGCTTCGCCGGCTCGCAGGGCAACTTCCAGCTCAACGTCTTCAAGCCCGTCATGGCCTGGAACGTCCTGGAGTCCATCCGTCTGCTGGGCGACGCCTGCGTGTCCTTCGATACGCACTGCGCGTACGGCATCGAGCCCAACTACGAGAAGATCAAGCACAACCTGGACATCAACCTCATGCAGGTGACGGCCCTGAACCGCCACATCGGCTACGACAAGGCGTCCAAGATCGCGAAGAACGCGCATCACAAGGGCCTGTCGCTGCGCGAGTCCGCGCTCGAGCTCGGCTTCCTGAGCGCCGACGAGTTCGACGCGTGGGTCGTTCCCGCCGACATGACGCACCCCAGCGCCGCCGACGAGTGATCCGCTAGTCGCGTTCGCGACTGACGTTTCGGCCCCGGCCTCGTTCATTTCGAGGTCGGGGCCGTTTGCACCTACAGGTATCCGTGCGGCGGGTGCAGGTGCGCTTGATGCATGAGGTCAGTCCCGGCATGACGCCAGGCTTCCTGACGATATTTCCCGCCCTCTCACCAATTTCGCATGCAATTCCCTCTCAACTGTTTTAACTTTTGAAATCGGATCGTTGGAATGGCGCGGTTTTCTCATGGCGCCCACGAAGCAGCGGATGGGAATTGCATGCGAAATTTCTAGGCGACCACGGTAGTAGCTGGTTCGGCAGACGCTTTCCCTGATCACACGGGGAAACTCGCAGGCAAAGCCGCTATTCCGTACGGAATCGTTTAGCCCTGGGCGCGCGCTTTCTTGCGCATCTTCAGGATCGTCGAGGCGATGATGGAGAGCAGGAAGATGTTGAAGAGGATCGCGCCGACGCTCGGGGATACGAGCGTGGCGACGAGGCGCCCGACGGGTGCCGTAGCCGCGGCGGAGGCGCCGACGATGAGTCCGACGCGCAGGTCGACCATGCCATGGCGCAGATTGGTGACGGTGCCGGCGATGCCGGTGGGGATCATGACGAGGAGGGACGTGCCGCGCGCGATCAGGTCTCCCGCGCCGACGGCGAGTTCCATGCCGGGCACGATGACGGATCCGCCGCCCACGCCGACCAGGCCTGAGAGGATACCGGCGCACAGGCCCACCAGGATCAGTAGGGCGCACGAGGCCGGGGTCAGCGAGACGGCCCCCTCGCGCGTGGGGACGTGCAGGTATTGGGAGACGATGACGAAGACCGTGAAGCCGATGAGGATCCAGGGCAGCGAGGGGGCCGGGAGGCGGCGCAGGAGCCACACGCCGATTTGCGAGCCGATGAGCGCGCCGACGACGAGGAGCGCGCCGCCCGCCCAGGAGACCTCGCCGTGGAGGGCGTAGGTGCCTGATCCGACGGCGGCCGTGACGATGATGGCGGCGAGGGAGGTGGCCGAGGCGCGGCGCTGGTCCATGCCGAGGACCGCCATGAGGGCTGGCACGATGACGAGGCCGCCGCCCACTCCGAAGAGCCCGGAAAGGAATCCTGCGCCGACGCCTGTCGCGATGACGAGGAGGATGCGGTGCAGGGTGAGGGGCTGGGAGTCGGTGTGGGCCATGTCTCTATTGTAGTCCGGCGTGGAAGCGTCTTCTGTTCTGCGGCTTCACCCCGCGCGAAACCCGTGCGTACGCCCTGATCGCGGTAGTTTGTGCGGGCGTAGACTTTTGGCATCGACGAAAGGAAATGCGATGTCCAAGGTTCTGGTTGTGTCGGGACACCCGCGCACCGGCGATGATTCGGTGGCGAATAAGACGATCCTGGAGGAGCTGGCATCCCTGCTTCCGGACGTCGAGATTGATCATCTTGACGAGTTGTATCCCGATTACGTCTTTGATGTTGAGGCGGAGCAGAACAAGCTTGCCGCGGCGGACGTGATCGTGTTGCAGTATCCGCTGTGGTGGTATGGCTGGCCGGCGCTGCTGCAGAAGTGGATGGAGGACGTGTTCGTGCGCGGTTTCAGCCACGGGTCCACGGGCACGGCGCTGCGTGGTAAGAAGCTGGTGGTGTCGGTGACGACGGGTGCGTCGGAGGCTTACTATCAGCCGGATTCCGTCGATTTCAATGACTTGCTGACGCCCGCGAAGGCGACGTGCGCGCTGACGGGCATGGAGTTTGCAGGGAGCCTGCCGTTGTTCGGGGTGTCGTACGCGAATCGCACGGATGAGGCGGCGCGCGCCGACATGGTGGAGCGTTCGCGCTTGCACGCACAGCGCCTCGCGGAGTTCGTCTCCTCCCTCTGAGCTTCTGCTCCCCTGCCATCTGGCGGAACACGCAGCCCGGCCCCGACCTCGCTTTCACGAGGCCAGGACCGGTTCGTCACAGCCCTCCGAGTCCGGAGAAGCGTTCGACCCAGGTGCGCAGGGCGTCGAGGACACGCGAGCGGATGGCTTCGCGGCTGCCACCGCCGCCGAAGCGGCGGGCCGGCGGAAGGATCGAGGACAGGCCGGTTCCTTCGTCGGGGACGTAGCCCTCGCGCAGGGAGTCGTACGCGAAGTCCCGTGCGCCCTCGCCGAGGCGTTCGGCCTCGATGATTGCGTCGAGTTCACTGTCGCGCTTGGCGGCGATGAAGGACTCGAACTCTGTGGGGACGTCCCCATTGAGGGAGACCCGGCGGAAGAACTCTTCGATGAGGTCGCGCTTGCCGCGCAGGGCGGGTGACGAAGCAAGGGCGCGCATGATTTCGACGGGAATTTCCCGGTCGTCGCCATCCCCGCGCTCGCCCCGATGGTGTTCGACGAGCATGAGGATGTAGTCGACGTTGATGTCGACCTGCTTGACGAGTTCCATTTCGAAGACGAGGTCGTCGGCGATCGGTTCCTTGTTCGCTTTCGAACGCTCCCGTGCTTCGTTGTACAGGTCGAGGTAGATGCTCCGGTAGTCTTCGAGCTCGCGCGGGGCGATCGTATCGTCGCTCTCGAAGTCGTCGAAGGACGTGAGGATGTTGCGCAGGCGCAGGACCTGCCCCATGAGGTCGATGAATTGCTTCTGTTCCTTCTCGGAGGCGATCGATCCGATGGGCAGTGGGAAGCAGATGCGAAGCTGCTCGATGATCTCCAGGTAGGTGGACAGGTACTCGCCGTAGGGGCGCAGGAGGACCTGGCCGCGCGCCTCCTTGTTGCCGAAGAGGGCAATCGCGTCTTCGGTGGCCTGTTCAAGGTTGCGGAAGCAGACGATGTTTCCGAAAGTCTTGACGGAGTTGAGGATTCGGTTCGTGCGCGAGAAAGCTTGGATGAGGCCGTGGGCGCGTAGGTTCTTGTCGACCCACAGGGTGTTGAGGGACTTGGAGTCGAAGCCGGTGAGGAACATGTCGACGACGATGACCAGGTCGATGTGCCTGTCGGTGAGGGCCTTGGAAAGGCTCTCGTAATAGCTTTCGAATCCCGAGGCGTCGGTGCCGTAGTTGGTCCCAAACTGCTGGTTGTAGTCGGTGATCGCTTCGTCGAGGAAGGCGCGGTCGTCCTGTGAGAGGGCCGAGGGGTCCATGGATTCTTCGGAGAGCAGGCCGGTGCCCGGAGCCTCGGCGTTGGGCGCGTATGAGTAGATGATTCCGACGCTCAGCCTGCGAGCCTCCGGGAGGTCGGCCTGTTGGCGTTTGAATTCCTGGTAGTAGGCGCGGGCAGCCTTGATGGAGGAGGTGGCGAACAGGGAGTTAAAACCGTTCACGCGCCGCTTCTTGTACTGGAAGGAGGCGCGCCGCTTCGTCTTTTGATCGAAGTGCTCGAGGATGTAGGAAACTACGGCCGAAATGCGCTGAGGGTTCATGTATGCGCTGTCGGTATCGATACCTTCGACGTCGTGGTTATCGACGCCATCGCGCACGCGGAACGAGTTGAGGTAGTCGACGCGGAACGGCAGGACGGTGTTGTCCCGGATTGCGTCGACGATCGTATAGGAGTGCAGCTGGTCTCCAAAGGCCTGCTGGGTGGTACGCAGGTTTGCTTTACCGGAGCTGGAGGCGTTTTCCGCGAAGATGGGTGTTCCAGTGAAGCCGAAGAGGTGGTAGTTGCGGAAGGCTCGCGTGATGTCGGTGTGCATGTCGCCGAACTGGCTGCGGTGACATTCGTCGAAGACGAGGACGACGTGCCCGGAGTAGATAGCGTGCCCGCGGTGGCTCTTGACGAAGGTCGCGAGCTTTTGGATGGTGGTGACGATGATCGGGGTGGACGGGTCGTTGATTTGTTTGGCGAGCTGCCGGGTGGATTGGTTGGCGGAGACGGTTCCCTCGGCGAAGGCGTTATATTCGCGGATGGTCTGGTGGTCGAGGTCCTTGCGGTCGACGACGAAGAGAACCTTGTCGACCCCTTCCATGCCGGCGGCGAGCTTTGCGGTCTTGAAGGAGGTGAGGGTCTTTCCGGAGCCGGTCGTGTGCCAGACGTATCCACCGGCGGCGACAGTCCCGGTCTGCTTGTTCATGGTGGAGGTCTTGATGCGCTGGAGGATCGCTTCGGTCGCGGCGATCTGGTAGGGGCGCATCACGAGGAGAGCGCCGGAGGTGTTGAGCACGCAGTAGCGCGTCAGGATGGCGAGGATCGTGCGCTTGGCCAGGAATGTGGCGGTGAAGTCGGTGAGATCGGGGATCTGGTTGTTGGCGGCGTCGGTCCACCACATGGTGAATTCGTAGGATCGCGCGTTCGCGGCGGCCACCTGTCGGCGCGTGCCCTGGTTTTCGGTGATGTGCTGGAGGCGCACGGTGTTGGAGTAATACTTGGTGTGTGCGCCGTTGGAGATGACGAAGATCTGCACGTAGCCAAAGAGTCCGTCTCCGGCGCTGGCGTGGAAGGAGTCGCGCTGGTAGCGGTCGATCTGGTTGAAAGCTTCGCGCAGTTCTTTGCCACGCCGCTTGAGTTCGATGTGGACCAAGGGCAGGCCGTTGACGAGGATGGTGACGTCGTATCGGTTGGAGCGTGCGCCGGTGTCGATGGCGTACTGGCGAATCACCTGCACCTTGTTGCGGTGAATGTTGGTCTTGTCGATGAGGCTGATGTTTTTGGGGGTGCCGTCATCGCGGGTGAGGACCTGCACGTGGTCTTCCTGGATGCGTCGGGCTTTAGCGACGACAGGGTTCCCGTCAGTGGAGGGGGCGTCAACGATCGAGTGACGGTAAAAGCGCTTCCATTCTTCGTCGCTAAACCGGTAGTCATTGAGGGCCTCAAGCTGGACACGCAGGTTCGCTTCGAGGCCGTCACGATCGTGGATGTCCACGTATTCGTACGCCTGAGCGCACAGCTGTTTGATGAGGTCATCCTCGAGGGCGGCTTCGCTCTGGTAGTCCTGTTCCTCGTCACGGGTCGGGTGATAGAGGCCGACGACCGTGAATTCGTCGGAGACGACGACGGGTTCGATGCGGGGGCGAGGTGCGGCGGTGGACACTCGCGTTCCTTTCTCTACGGGTCTCTTTCACGAGGCCGGGGCTGGCACGCGGGAGGCTTCCCTCCCGTCTGGTGACGTCGATCCGATGCTAACGTCACCCACCGTCATCTGCGTCCAGGCTGCACCGGGCAGCTCACATCTGGAGGGTTCTGGGCGTTGCCTGGAAGTATCTGACGGGCTACCATCACTGACAGGGCAAGGGCTGACATGGGCCCCTCGCACACCGAGGGGTGACCGCGAAACCTGACAAAACAGGGCCTCGTAATAGTCCACTCGTGGACGGCAAGCTGAAGTCACGCCCTCGTGTTCCCCTCGCGCACGCGAGGGGAAACACGACTATTCGGAAACTCTGTTGAGCAAAGCGCTGACCACAAACAACGAGTCCTGCACGTAATTCCCCATCCAAGCCACTCCCAGCCGAAGCATTTTCCGCGGAATATCAATGTTTAGAGAAATGACTTCAAAGCCGTGGAAGAGAATTACGTGCGAAGTTGAAGATGGTGTACGGACTCGAGCACCATCTGTTCGTCACTTGCAGATGGACTGGACGCAGATGTGCATGCCTCCTCCTACCCTACCGACATGGAAGGAAGGAGGTGACGAATGAACATTCGAGAAGTACGCCGACACGGCGACGGATGGGGCGTGTTCGATCCGAACGCATCCAGAGCATCCGCAGTTGAGCCTACGCAAGCAGCTGCTCAACAGCGCGCACGCGACATTCTGGCTAATCAGGGTGGCGGCGAGATGCGGACGCGAGGAGAGAACGGGAAAATCCGCGCCCAGGACACCATCAAGCCTGGGAACGATCCCCGTCGAAGCAGGGGCTAGTTACCACTGAGGGGGCGGGACTAACACCCGCCCCCTCAGTTCGTTATTCGGCCTTCTTCTCGGGAAAGGACAGCAGGCGACCCCTGTAGTGCTCGTACTGGGCGCGGCGGGCCGCGATCTCGGAGGGGAGACCCGACGAGATATCGTTAACAAGGGCGTCGAAGCGGTCCAGCAAATCGGCGATGCGCTGTTGCTCGTCGAGTGCAGGCACAGGAATTTCAAAGTCCATCAAACGCGGAACGACAAGCGAGTTAACCGAGCCACCTTGCTTCGATGTCTGCCTCAGAATCTCTTGCCCATTTGCTGATAGTGCATAGTAAATATACCGATGCTCGAAACGATCGGAATCTACGACAAGAGCTTTCATGTCCTGGTTAAATGTCGCATCAACATCAATCTGCGCAACAGGAAACGTGTGTTGCAAAATACTAGAGCGCACAACAAGAGCGATTGAGGGAGCCTCAATCAGTTTGACGTTAGACTCGCACACAGCTCTGTCGGTAATATTCATCATCGAATTCTGAATCTTCGACGATCGCATATCTTTCGGTGTAATCCAAGGGATGTTACCCTCATCCCAATAGTCAGCTCGACTCTTTGAAGGAGTTCCGCCCCCACTCCAAACGCCGAGCTCACGAAGAGGAATCCAACTGACCGGCCCGCGAGCTGTCATAGAATCATAGGAGAGCAACTGGGTGCGGTAGTGCTCATACTGGGCCCGCCTTGCTTCCAGCTCCGCTTCCAGCTCCGCTTCCAGCTCCGCTTCCAGCGTCGTAAACTGATCCAATATTCTCACGATCTCACGCTGAACTTCCAGTGGAGGAACAGGAATAGACATATCACGAACTACATTCCAATGCCGATTGTAACCGCGTGAAGGAATCGCAAGCGAGGAAAGAGAATGAAATAAGTAGCGAATATCCACATCATCAACCGCACGGATCCACTTCACACCATCGGCACCAGGAACGAAGAAATGATCAACATACTTAATTTCACGTGTGTGATCACCAAACACAATACCCGGAATATCTTTTACTAGCTTAGTTTCATCAGAAGAATAGCCTGCGACCTGTCCCCTACCCTGGTCAACAATAGGATAAGTGCCAGAACTTTCATATTGTCCTCTCTTCAGTCCCCTGGGAATCGACGGAAGTACTACACATTCTGACAACGGTTTGTACTTCACCCCGTCCGGGCACAGCTGCGCAATCAGGTCAGCGAGGCGGCTCATCGGTCGGCCTCCAGTTCCGCGACGATCGCGTCGATCGAGGCGCGCAGTTCACGCTGGCGCTCCACGATGCCGGCGATCCGGGTGTTCAGCTCGACGATGTCCACCTGCTCGCGCGTATCCTCGGGCTCGACATAGGAGGACACCGACAGATTCCAGTCATTGTCCTTAATATCGTCGATCGACACCAGGGCAGCCACGTGGTCCACAGCCTGGCGCTCGGACACCAGGGAGAGGATCCGCTGCTGATTCTCCGCGGTGAGGCGATTCTTATTCCCCTCACGCACGCACTCGGGGGACGCATCCACGAAGAGGACGCTGTGGTCGGGACGCGCCTTCTTCAGCACGATGATGCAGGTCGCGATCGTCGTCCCAAAAAACAGGTCCGGCGGCAGCTGAATCACCGCGTTCACGAAGTTGTTTTCGACAAGGTAGCGGCGAATCTTCCCCTCGGCACCGCCGCGGTACAGAACACCCGGGAACTCGACGATCGCAGCCGCCCCATCCTCGGCCAGCCAATGCAGCATATGCATCGTGAAGGCCAGGTCAGCCTTGGACTTGGGGGCCAGTACACCCGCCGGGGCGAAGCGCGGATCATTGATCAGCGCGATGTCATCCTTGCCCACCCACTTCGTCGAATACGGAGGGTTCGAGACGATCGCATCGAACGGCTGATAATCCCAGTGGGCGGGTTCCGTCAGGGTATCCCCCAGTGCGATATCGAAGTTCGAGAAGTTGACGTCGTGCAGGAACATGTTGATGCGGCACAGGTTATACGTCGTCAGGTTGATTTCCTGGCCGAAATACTGGCGGCTGCTCGACGGCCCGAGAAGCTTCGCGAACTTCAGAAGCAAGGACCCCGAGCCCGCGCACGGATCGTACACGCGCGTCACATCGGAACGCCCATCCAGGGCGAGGGTCGCGAGGACTTCGGCGACTTCCTGGGGCGTGTAGAACTCGCCGCCCGACTTGCCCGCGCTCGAGGCGTACATGGTCATTAGGTACTCGTAGGCGTCGCCGAAGGCGTCGATCTGCGCAGCACCGTGCTCCAAGGGCAGATCGCCGACAGCATCCATGATCTTGACGAGTTTCGCGTTGCGCTGGGCAACCGTGTTTCCAAGCTTCGTGGAGTTGACATCCACGTCGTCGAAGAGGCCACGCAGATCAGACTCGGAGCCGCTGCCCCGCGCCGAGTTCTCGATGAAACGGAAGGCATAGGCGAGAGTCTCGTTCAGGTTCTCATCACCGGCAGCCCGCGCACGCACGTTCCCAAAGAGGTCGGACGGGCGGATGAAGAAGCCTTTTTCCTTGACGATGCTCTCACGCGCTGCCTCGGCATCCTCGTTACTGAGGGTCGCGTAATCGAAGGCTGCAGCCTCTTCAGTGGTTCCGCCTTCGGCGAGGATCGCCTCACGCTCGGAGGAGTTCACGTAGTCCGTCAGATTCTCGGAGATGAAGCGGTAGAACAGGAATCCCAGGACGTAGCTCTTGAAGTCCCACCCGTCCACGCTGCCACGCAGGTCGTTGGCGATACGCCAGATCGTCTTATGCAGCTCGGCTCGCTCGGTTGCTGCCACCACGGTGTCCTCATTTCCGGTACAGCGCACATGTACTGCGCCCCGACTAGGTCTACATCATCTCCGCTGACCCCCTCAGTCGGAGGTGCGGACCACACAAAACAGCTTACGGTACACCCCCACATCTGCGGACCGTCGCACTCCGAGAGGAGGCTAGATCCGTATCCCAGCCCCGGCCTCGCCAATGAGAAGAGCGCGAGGGAAACGGACTCAGAAAACCCAACTTTTCAGGATACTCCCCCACCCTCGGCGAGTTAGACACTTTCGAAAAATATCGACAGACTCCCCCGGCCTTGAACAACCGAAACGGCAGGTCGCAGGCTCTCAGTACCTGACAAATACTTGGAAATTCAACCGACCCACGATTTTACTTGTCCGCACTGCGGGACACTTTTGTTCAGCTTGACCATATTGTCGGTTAATTTACTGAAAAATCGCTTTACCGTTGAATGGGCGCAGTTTCACGCGCATGACTCCCCCACCGGGACGTCTCATCAACGATTACGAGGACACACACGTCATGGAGACACGACATCCCCTGACCATCCCCGCTGCGATCGTGCTCGGCACCGCGGTCGTCGCCACGGCCCTGCCCCTGCCGAACTCCACACCGGCCACCGCCACGGGCACGGCACACGTCACCCGCGCCTACACGGACAAGTCCACCCACGAACCGGGTAAGCAGGCGACGATCACAGCCGAGGCCTCGACCGAAGGAACCGTCCACTTCTCCGTCAGCCACCTCGGCACTGAGATCGACTCGGGCGACGCCACCGTCGAAAACGGCAAGGCCACGTGGACCTACACGACGCCGAGCGAGGACGGCCAAGGGTACCTCGTCACCGCGACCGGTGGGGACGGCACCCACGCGGAAACGGCCATCGATGCCTCCAAGAGTTGGACGCGCTTCCCGCGCATGGGCTACCTCTCCCACTTCAAGCCGACCGCCCCCAAGGGGTTGGCGGGCAACGCCACCTACGAGCCCTACCTGTTCAACGCTCCGTCGGACTACGTCACGAAGCTCAGTCAGGACTACCACCTCAACGCGTTCCAGTACTACGACTGGCAGTACCGCCACGAGCAGCCCGTCGCAACCGGGGACATCAAGGAGCAGTGGCCTCTCTGGTACGAGAACAACTACGCCTCTGCCGCGACCATCAACAGCTACGTGACCACCGCGGACAACGTCGGCGCCGCCTCGCTCGCCTACTCGATGGCGTACGCGGCCAACGACAACTACGACACGAACAAAATCAAAGACGAGTGGCGACTGCACAACGAGAACGGCTCCTACTGGGACCGCCCACTCGGCGTACAGTGGTGGGTTCAGACCCCCGAGGGCGTGGACAAGCCGGCGGGCCACCAGTACATGATGAACGTCAACAACAAGGGCTGGCGCGACTACATCACCGGCCAATACGTGGACCAGAAGACGACGTTCAACTTCACCGGCACGCACATTGACACGCTCGGTGAGACCCACAAGAAGGATGCTTCCGGTAACGATCTCGACCTGACCGAGGGCCTGTCATCGCTCGTTAACGAGACGGCCGAGAAGACGAAGGGCGCAGTGGGCATCAACCTGCCCGATGGCGCCGGCAACGACAAGCTCATTAATGGTTCGTCCACGTACCTGTACACCGAGCTGTGGGACAACAATGAGACGAACGCGCAGGTCGCCAGCTACCTGCAGGGTGTGCGTAGCTCGGGCGCGAAGCAGCCGCTGATCGTGGCCGCCTACGCGAACGACTACGATCCGACCACCCGTTACTGGGATGCAGCGGCCAAGGAGTACAGGCATCCGGAAATCGCTGCCGACAACGGCGTGCGTATCGAGGCCGAGGCCGACCAGTCGAGCGTGAGCGGCGACGTCACCATCGTGTCCGGTGACGCATCTGCGTCGGGTGGCTCCTACGCGTCGGGTATTGCCAAGGACGGCGACGCCGTCACCTTCACCGTTGACGCTGGCCAGGGAGGCACTTTCACCTTCTCGCCGCGCTACTCGAGCCCTCAGGCCGATGGCGCCAGCCACCAGGTGATGATTGACATGGGTAAGACCGGGCAGCAAAAGCTCCTGAAGTACGTCACGTTCAACAAGACGCAGAGCGATTCTGACTGGCGCGAGGATATCAGCATCAACGTGGAGCTCACCCCGGGCACCCATACGATCTCCTTCCCAATCGACAAGTACGAGAAGTACGCGCCCGTCAACATTGACTGCATTACCTTCCGTGAGTTCAACGCGGACTCCATCAAGCTCGCGGACGCGGCGTTCGCGGCCAACGGTGCGCACCACCTGGAGCTCGGCGACTACGGGCGCATGCTGGACAACCAGTTCTTCCCTGAATCTGGCCGTGGCCTGTCCAACGACACGCAGACGTGGCTGAAGAACTACTACAACATCTCCACCGCCTACGAGAACCTGCTCTTCGGCGACAACCTGACGCGCAAGGAGCGCCAGGTCGAGGTCTCGACGAACGGCGTGGGCCTGCCGACCTCGACGGACGGGTCCGCGAACACGATCTGGGCGAACACCATGACGTCCAACGCGGGCACGGCCCTGCACCTGATTAACCTGCGTACGAACGACAGTGAGGGCAACGACGAGTACTGGCGTAACGCCGCCAAGCAGATCCTCGCCTTCGACAACACGTCCGTCACCTACCACCTGGAGGACGGCGAAGCGGTCCCCGTCTCCATCTACGCCGTCAGCCCGGACGTTGACGGTGGCCGCCCGATGCCCCTCGACTTCACGACGGGCACGGATGAGCAGGGTCGCACGACTCTCACATTCAACGTGGGGCGCCTGTCCTCCTGGGACATGGTCGTCTTCTCCCCCACTAAGGTTGCGGACCGTGCAGATGCCGCACCTCAGGATCCGAACGCGTCAGGCAACGCCAATTCGGACAATGCGGGGCTCGTGCCCGCAACGGTCGTCGGCCAGCTGCGCAACGGCCACGGCCAGTGCCTAACCTCCCAGGATCCGAAGGGCGCTGACGGCACCCCCGTGTGGAACAGCAACTGCGCTGGGAACAGCGCCGCACAGATCGTTACCTACGAGGGTGATGGGCACCTGCGTATCGGCGATCGCTGCGTCGACGTGGTGGGTGGCTACACCAACGAGGGCACGGTCGCGCACATGTGGACGTGCTACCCGACGCTTGAGTCCCAGAAGTGGGATATCAACGGCTCTGGTCAGCTGGTGAACCGCGCGTCGGGCCTGTGCCTGACGATCCCGGGCGACACCACGCAGGAGAACACGCAGGCGGTCATCTCGCAGTGCTCTGACGCCTCCACGTCACAGCGCTGGACGCTCACGAACGTCTCCGGGCAGTAAGACGCCCACTCCTCGGCACGGGCACAGCCGGGGAGGAGACAGCGCCCCCGTGCGCTGCAACAAGGCTCGGCCCCGGCCTCGTCAATTCATGGACGAGGCCGGGGCCGAGTCAGCGTGAGACGGAGCGTCAGGAGCGGGCGACCTCGACGAACGGTGCCTGCACCAGGTTCGACAGCGCCGTGATGTAGGCGCCGATCTGCTTACGGTTAAGGCCATTCTGCATAAGGTTCGGCATACCCTTCGTCGAACAGGTGACCTCGACGACGACACCTTCCTCATTCGGAATGAAACCGACGACGAGGTTCTCACCCCAGGACATCATGCCCATCGGGGTATCAAAGGTGATGACGCGGCCGTTCGGGTCGGCGCCCGTCAGCGTCGCCTTCTTGACCGCCTGAACGGCCTGGGTAGCGGCCGGGAACAGCTGCTCGAACGGCACGTTGAACTGGAATGCCTGCGTCGTGGAACGCATACCCATGAGTGTCTCCTTCAGGATCTCTATTGGCGCAGTCGGCGCGCACAGGTCACGCGTCGACCGGCGAAGAAGGACATACACGCCCACACTCGCTTCGATGTGACGAGAAAGAGGAGCTCCTTCTTCTAGCAGACTCAGCGTATCAGCAGTGCGCCCAATCACCTATTTCCATGTGGCCGCGCACCCACACATGCAGCTGCCGGACACCCGACGCGCATCCGACAGCAGCACACACTCACTCAGGACAGCGGCTCGAAGGGGCTCACCGACACCGAGGGGATCTCCTGGCACACGCGCAGGGTCAGCTGCAGGCTCGTCGCACCGCTGCCGGCCTCGGGCATGATATCGATCAGCTCCGAATCGGCCGGATTGCAGCCGTCGACGCCGTCCGTCGACTCCGCCGTCAGAGTCACGCCCACACGGCCGCCCTGAGCGACCGTGTACACGTTGCCGGGGTCCTCGCCCTCACGCACAGCAGTCGAGAGAACCGACCCGCCGCCGGAGAAAATAATCTGCGGGAAGCCCTCAATCCAACACGAGGGGCCCTCATTCGTGAACCCCACAGACACGTAGGTCGTGCCGCCAGCCTCCTGCTGAGAGTCGATGGAGGGCTGCAGGTTCGACAGGTCGCAGCGCTGATCGTTGTCGGCGACATTCACCTCGGGGGCCTGGTTCCCCTCGTCGGGCACGCCACTCTGGGGGCCGGCGCCGCTCTGCGCGGGCATGCCACCCTGGGAAGAGGAAGCACTCGGGGAAGCAGACGAGGTGGTCGACCCCTGCTCGGGAGTCGTGCCCTTCGGAGAACAGGCAGCAAGCCCCAGGGCGAGAACCGACAGGGAGGTCACGGCAAGAATGCGTCGCGTGTTGATCATGCGCCCATCCTATGAAGTGCCACGCCGCTCACGTACCGCCACGCCGGGCAGCGCCCAGGGGTGACAAGCGGCGCACCCGAGCGAACCACCTACCGCGCCCCGGCCTCGTCCCCGTTATCGAGTGACGGGCTCGATCTCGACGGGGGCCACGTCCATCTCAGCGAGCGGCACCGTCCGATCCTTGCACACCAGGTGGTAGCCCCACCAAACCACACCGAAGAGCGGCAGACCAATGTAGGAGGAGGCAACCTCCCACACCTGGCCGTGAAGCACGGCTTCATAGTTCTGCCCCGCCATAACGACCAGGCACATGACGAAAGCGATGATGGGACCAGCCGGGAAGAACGGTGAACGATACGGCAGGTCTTCGAGGCGGTAGCCCTGCAGCAGGTAGGCGCGGCGGAAGCGAATATGACTGACCGCGATGCCCAGCCACATGATGATGCCGGAAATACCGACGATGTTCACCAGCCAGATGTAGGCGTCCTCAAAAACCAGCTGCGTGAGGAAGCCGCACGCCGCCGTCACCGTGGTCACCGCCATCGCGTAGCCGGGCACGCCGCCCTTCGTGACGCGCGCAAAGATCGCGGGAGCCTGACGCTTCAGGGCCATCGAATGCAGCATACGCGAGGCCGCATACAGGCCCGAATTACCGGCCGACAAAATCGACGTCAGGATGACCGCGTTCATGACGGCGGCCGCCGCGCCGACCCCCATGCGCGCGAACACGAGTGTGAACGGCGACTGAGCAATATTGTTCGCCGAGTCATCGGCCGCACTCAGCAGGCTCGGATCCGTGTACGGCAGCAGCGTGCCGATCACCGCGATCGCGCCAATGTAGAAGAACATGATGCGCCAAAACACCGTGCGGATCGAACGCGGCACGTCCCTGCGCGGGTTCTCGGACTCGCCCGCGGCCACGCCCACCAGCTCGGTGCCCTGGAAGGAGAAGCCCGCAATCATGAAGACCGCGATGACGCCGACGAAACCATTGTGGAAGGGCGCGTCCCCGGTCGTCCAATTCGACAGGCCCGGCGAATTCTGGCCCATCACGCCGGCAATCATGAGAACACCCGACAGGACGAACACGATGACGATGACGACCTTGATGGCGGCCAGCCAGAACTCGGCCTCACCGTAGACTCTCGCCGACAGCGCGTTCAGCCCGACGACGACGCCGAGGAAGCCCACCGCCCAGATCCACGACGGCACGGACGGGAACCAGTAGGCCATCACCAAGCCCGAGGCCACCAAGTCCGCAGCCACCGTCACCGCCCAGTTAAACCAGTAGTTCCACCCCATGGCGAAGCCGAAGGACGGGGAAATGAACTTCGTGGCAAACGTCTGGAAGGAGCCCGCGACCGGCTGATGCGCACTCATCTCACCCAGGGACTGCATCAGGAGCAGCACCATGAGGCCGATTGCCGCGTAGGCGACGAGTGCACCGCCCGGACCGGCGTTCGCGACCGTCGCACCGGAGGCCAGGAACAGGCCCGTGCCGATCGCGCCGCCGATAGCGATCATCTGCATGTGGCGCGACGCCAAGCCGCGCTTGAGCGCCGTATTGGAGCGCTCCTGCACATCGGTGGCGATGTCGTCGGGAGTGGGGGTTTCCATGACTGGGTTCCTCATCTGTCGATCGTCGAGTCCCATCTTAGCCCCACAAATGCTTGTGTCGAACTTGGTAGATTCTTTTCTCATTCTTTAACGAGGTCGGGGCCGAGTTCCGCTCTTGACACCCCCTTCCCCGCCACCGCCTCGTCGCCCCTCACGCGCCTCACACACACGAGGCGGTTACACTAAACCCACCCACGCCACCGCAGGAGGTCCCCATGACACAGTCCCTCATGAGCATCGGCTGGATGCTCCTCGCCCTCGTCCTCTCTGCATCCATCGGCCTCGAACGCCAAATCCGAGGCAAGAGCGCAGGCATCCGCACACAGGCCATCGTCGGCCTCACCGCCTGCCTCATGATGCTCATCTCCAAGTACGGCTTCTCCGACATCCTCGTCGACGGCATCACCCGCTACGATCCCTCGCGCGTCGCCTCGCAGATCGTGTCGGGCATCGGCTTCCTCGGCGCTGGCATCATCCTCACCCGGCACGGGGCGATCCGAGGTCTCACAACCGCCGCGACGATCTGGGAGACTGCCGCTATCGGCATGGCCTGCGGTGCTGGCCTGTGGTGGCTCGCCCTCGCCGGAACCGTCCTGCACTTCATCGTCATCGCCCTGCTGACCCCACTCGTCCAGTTCATCCTCATGCGCACCCACGGGCACAAGGTCACGCTCACCGTCCATTACACGCCCGGACACGGGGTTCTCTCAACGCTGCTCGGCCAGGTCTCCTCCCTCGGCTGGAACGTCTCAGGCGTCTCGACCCGCACAGACTCGTCCGAGCGTGCCACCACCGCGCGATTCACGGCGACGACGCGCCAAGACCTCTCACGGTCTCTCCTCGTCACCACGCTCGCCGACCTCGACGGCGTCGCGGGCGTGGACATCAGCGAAGACGACGACGAGTAAACATTCGACACAGACGGGAGGGCCCGCGGCATACGCCGCGGGCCCTCCCTGCGTTCTCTCAACGCGTCAGGAACGCGTCCCGAAGGGGTTGTACGGCTTATCGCCCTGCTGCCCCTGGTTGTAGCCCTGCTGACCATACTGATTCTGGCCGTACTGAGGCTGCTGACCGTACTGCTGCTGGCCATACTGGCCCTGCGCCGCCTGAGGAGCCTGGAAGCCACCCTGCTGCTGAGCACCGGGGTAACCGCCCTGCTGACCATACTGCAGACCCTGCTGGCCATACTGCTGCTGAGCACCCGGGTAACCGGCCTGCTGGCCCTGCTGACCGTACTGCTGCTGACCCTGCTGGCCGTACTGCTGCTGGTTACCCTGCGGGGCCTGGAAACCACCCTGCTGGCCATACTGCTGCTGGCCCTGCTGGTTACCCTGCGGAGCCTGGAAACCACCCTGCTGGCCCTGCTGACCGTACTGCTGCTGGCCAGGCTGGTTCATGGGTGCCCCAGTGAAAGCGCCACCGAAAGCGTTCGGGTTATCGACCGGCGCAACCTTGCCATTCTTGAGCTCCAGGAGCAGGAGACCGCCGGAGACACCGAGGCCAATCGAGAAGAGGAAGAAGAGAATACCGCCAATGCTGGGAGTCGCTTTACCGAGAATGCTCAGGAACTGGAGCACGCCCAGCAGGGCAACCACGATCGCCGCGATACCCGAGGACAGGAACGCCCACTTCTGATTCGTGAACCAGTAGGCAGCTCCCAGGCCAAGGACGACCAGCATGAGGAAGATGTGGAAGAAGGCGTAACCGCCCGCCCCCAGCATCGAGAAGGACATGCCGTACACCGACGCGAACGGCAGGATCATCGACACGATCGAGAGCACGAAGGACGCCGCCATGCCGATGAGCGCGTACGTCGCGCGCACGGAACGGCCCTTCACCTTGCCGGTCTCGTTGACGACAGCGTTCTGGAACTGGTTGAACGCCGTGTTCGCGGCCGCACCGAACTGCTGTGCCGCAGCCCCAAACTGCTGTCCAGTCGACGCGCCCTGCTGAGCACCCGGGGCAGCGTACGGGGACTGCTGACCGGTCGGCGCATACCCCTGCGGACCGCTCTGAGCGGCGTACGGGGACTGCTGGCCCGCCTGCGAACCGTACTGCGCCTGGCCGTAGCCCTGCGGAGCACCGGCGGCCTGGGCCGGGTTCTGGCTGTAAGCGGAGGCCTGCGCTGCAGCGTTTTCCTCGGCAGCAATCTCGGCCATGGAACGCTCACGGGTTCCTTCCACGATCGTGCGCTCGAGATCCTCGTCCGAGATCGACGAGGCCATATCCGCAGGAGTCTCCGTCACGGGTGCCACCTGGGGCGCCTCGTTGATCGGCTCGGGCTCAACGACCGGCTGAACATCCTCAACCACGGGAGCAGCCTCAGTTTGAGGAGCACCCCACCCATCGGACTGCACAGGCTCGGGCTCGGCAACCAGCTCAGGCTCAACGACCGGCTGAACATCCTCAACCACGGGAGCAGCCTCGGCCTGAGGAGCACCCCACGCATCGGACTGCACAGGCTCAACCACAGGCTCGGGCTCGATAAACGGCTCGGGCTCGACAACCGGCTGAACATCCTCAACCACGGGAGCAGCCTCGGCCTGAGGAGCACCCCACGCATCGGACTGCACAGGCTCAAC
>NZ_JASONN010000207.1:0-297 GCF_030217285.1 Pauljensenia sp. UMB3104
GCGGCGTTCAACGATTCGACCGCGGACGAGATCGGGATGGACACAATCTGGTCGCAGGTTTCGCGGACCAGGCGGGACAGGCCCGCCCCTTCGGCGCCGGTGACAACGACCAGCGGCGCATCGGCGAGCTTCAACCCGCGCAACGACGCGTCTCCCCCGCCGTCAAGGCCGATGACGAACATACCGTTCTTCTTGCATTCCTCGAGGGCACGGACCAGGTTGGTTGCGCGCGCGACGGGAACTCGGGCGGCTGCGCCAGCAGAGACCTTCCACGCGGTGGTGTTGACACCTGCGGAG
>NZ_JASONN010000208.1:0-296 GCF_030217285.1 Pauljensenia sp. UMB3104
TGCCCTCTATGAAGGTAAGTACCCGCTGGTTTCAGCTCTGTCCCGTCCCGTGATCGCCAAGCACCTGGTGAAAGCTGCGCGCGAATTTGGCGCACACACTGTTGCTCACGGTTGCACCGGCAAGGGGAACGACCAGGTACGTTTCGAGGTTTCGATTACGTCGATGGCCCCCGACATGGACTGCATCTCGCCGGTTCGTGACCTTGCGCTGACGCGTGACGTTGCTATCGAATACGCCGAGAAGCACCACCTGCCGATCGAAACGACGAAGCATAACCCGTTCTCGATCGACCAGA
>NZ_JASONN010000209.1:0-295 GCF_030217285.1 Pauljensenia sp. UMB3104
GGCCTATTAGCCAACCAGTGGCGGATTGATTCCTCGGACCAGCCGCGCGCCTGTGTTTCCAACCCAACCAGGACCTCAGGTTCAGGAAGCATCCCCTTATACACGTAGGATCTGAGGGTCCCTACAGTTACTCCCGCCAAGGCGGCAACATCCGACACGGACAAATACTGTTTCGACATCAACGACGCACTCCTTTTGAAACGCATGGGCGGGAAGGAACGCAAAGGCTCTTCCCGCCGGAATTTGTTAGTCTTCCTCACGGGCATCAACGCCCGCTTCGTCATTAGCATCGGAG
>NZ_JASONN010000210.1:0-295 GCF_030217285.1 Pauljensenia sp. UMB3104
GATCGTCGCCCAGTCGGGCGATGAGGTGCAGAGCGCCGCGAATCTGGACCTCGAGCGCATCTCCTCCGTCCTTGACGCAACCGGGCAGGCCATGACGAAGGCCGATGCATCGCTGAATGCAGCCGACCTGTCGGGTCGCGTCGCTCAGGGCGCGCTGGACTATCGCACCGCGCAGTACGCGCTGGCCACGGCCTCGGGTCAGGCCCCGCAGGCCCTGGACTTCACCCCGGCGTCTCTGGCGATTACGAACTCCGATTCGTGGCCGCGCGCGATTTTCAACATCTCCGCGTCCTCT
>NZ_JASONN010000211.1:0-295 GCF_030217285.1 Pauljensenia sp. UMB3104
ATTATAGACTCCTAAAAGACTAACTGTAGAACGCAATACACTCATTGGATGCAGATGCTTGCGCGACTGGATGAGAATACATTGTTCCACCGCATCACTAAGGGCATAGTTGGCACGTAAATCGTTCACAAAATGTTTCAATTCAATCTGAGTTGGCAAATGTAAATTCCAAAGTAGGTAAATGACTTCTTCAAAACTTGCATTATTCTCCATCAATTCTGAAATATTATAGACTGCATAAGAAAGAGTATCATCTATAATCTGACTGATACGAGTCTCACAGGCAATCGTATCT
>NZ_JASONN010000212.1:0-294 GCF_030217285.1 Pauljensenia sp. UMB3104
TATTGATGCGCTCATTGACCGTGCGAGGACTTTCCCGGCGCTGCAGCGCATGCAGTGGGTGGTGGTGACGGATAAGCCCGAGCACCGCGACCTGGCCCGGTGCATGCAGTCATGCGCGCTCGCCTCGGTCCTCAAGTCCCCGTGGACGGTTCCCCTGCTGGCAGGCCAGGCCTATTCGACGATGGTGCGATACCTGCAGGGGTGCGGCTATTCGGATAGGCAGATCCGCTCGCTCATCGCTGATCCGCCGCCTTTCGCCGTGCAGGGCCCGCTCCTGGAGGGCCTGGACCGCGA
>NZ_JASONN010000213.1:0-294 GCF_030217285.1 Pauljensenia sp. UMB3104
CAGTAACGGTGACGGGCACCATCACCCCGTCGCGGGTTGCGTGCTCAACTTTAACGGTGCCAGTGTTCGTGCCTGACAGGCTAAGAATCTTCCCCTGATAGGGCGCACACAAGTGGCAGGTGTATTCGTTGCCGGTGACCATGACGAGGTCAAGGCCGAGGGCGCTGAGTTCGTCGGCGTATGAGCCCCGGAAGGCGTGCATCGCACCTGTTCGGACTGCCATTTCCACGTAGGAGTCGATTCGCCAGTTTCGCCCGGTCTTGTCCGTGAACGTGCTGATCCCCCGGGCGAGGT
>NZ_JASONN010000214.1:0-293 GCF_030217285.1 Pauljensenia sp. UMB3104
GGGAACCACTGCCGCCGGAACCACTGACTGGTTCCCAAAAACAAACCACCACTCGCAAACCGATTCCGAACCCTGCTACTACCCCGCCGCCGCGCAGCGTGATATGATCACACCAACACCGACCGGCAGCGTGGAGGTCGAAGAAAAAACACACCCGCTGAATTCAAATAACTGGTTTACCCCGCAGCCATACACATATCAAACAATCGGCGCGGTGCGAGCAGTATTCCAAAACCACACATTAATTGCCGACGAACCCGGCCTCGGTAAAACAATTCAAGCTCTTTTAATTG
>NZ_JASONN010000215.1:0-293 GCF_030217285.1 Pauljensenia sp. UMB3104
TCTTTTGCCTTTGAGGGTGTGGGTGTTTTCTTCGCGGGTGTGCTCGCCGATGGGTTTGCGGGGGAGCTGGTTGGGGATGTTGGTGAGCCAGCAGGTGAGGGCGTTTGCTTGGCCGGTGGGGGTGGTGAAGGTTCTGGATTTTGATCCGGCTTGGATGGTGCCGGCTATTATTTGGGGTTTTATGTTGGCGTATGCGATGGCTGTTGTTGGTGCCATGATGCCGTATCGGAGGCGGGGCTGTTTGGTTAGCCAGTGGTGGAATTCGCGCAGGATGGAGAAGGGCGGGTTGGTGA
>NZ_JASONN010000216.1:0-293 GCF_030217285.1 Pauljensenia sp. UMB3104
GGGCACGATCTACGATTCCATCGGTTCCATTCGTGAGAACGCCTACCGTATCTATACGCAATTGCGTTCCGGTGGTGGTACGACGACGCAGCCCGCGCCGCGCCCCACCCAGCCACCGGCACCGCGCCCGCCCGCCCCGCCAGCTCCCGCGCCGAGCAACCCGCGGCCCTCCTCCCGCGTGGCGCCTTTCCCGCCGCGCTTCTTCCTCGCTAATGGCTGGGGACGCACCGCCGATATTGTGATGGACTACGGCCTGCGCGGCGATGAAATCCTCACCGGCGACTGGAACGGCG
>NZ_JASONN010000021.1:0-36182 GCF_030217285.1 Pauljensenia sp. UMB3104
AAGGCCCCCATCGTCTAGCGGCCTAGGACGACGCCCTCTCACGGCGTTAACGCCGGTTCAAATCCGGCTGGGGGTACCAGTAACCTCGTCACCATTGCGGTGGCGAGGTTTTTTGTTAACCACTCGGTCCGCGTTTTGTCTTGTCCTTTGCAGAAAAGTTTCGGAACCGTTGCAGTATGTCTAACCTAGAATCAGCCCCCATGGGAGGGGACCGCTTTTAGACGAGGGAGTCTGTCGTGACATACCGACTCAACAGGACGACGCTGCGCCGAACGCTGGGCGTTGGTGCTGCAATTGCTGTGATGGGGGGTGTTGTGCCAGCCGCGTCGGCTGCCCCTGAGACGGATGCGTCAAACCAGGGCAGTGTGGCGACTACCGCCGATGCGGGAGGTGCGCAAGCGAGCGCGGACGTCCTGGTGACAATCCCCGGCAGCCATAACAAGGCGATGGGATGCGACGCCGATTGGGCGCCAGACTGCGCCAAGGCCGCGCTCACGCGTGACGCGACCGGCGTCTACAGTGCGACGTTCACGCTGCCCGCCGGTGACTACCAATACAAGGTCGCCGAGGGCGGCTCCTGGGATACGGCCTTCGGAGTCGGCGGAGCTGCGGGGGGAGCGAACATCTCCTACACGCTCAATGAAACGACGTCTGTGACCTTCTATTACGACCGTGCGACGCACCGCGTGTGGAATACGGCGACCGATCAGACGGTGACGCTGCCCGGTACGTTCCAGAAGGCGCTCGGCTGTTCGGACAACTGGCAGGCTCAGTGCCTGGCGCCTCTGTTGGAGCCGACGGGCGATGGCACATACACGTATTCCACCACCGCGTTGCCTGAAGGTGACTACGAGTTCAAGGTTGCCATCGGCGGATCCGACAACGAGAATTACGGGCAGGACGGCGCCGTCGGCGGCGCCAACTATCAGTTTGCAACGAAAGCGAACAAGCTCGTGACCTTCACCTACGATTCTTCGACGCACAAGGTTGCTATTGCCAGCGCTGATGCTCCGGTCGCCGGCAATGGTGAGCAGCGCGCCTACTGGGTGACCTCGAACATTCTCGCGTGGCCGACCTCCCTGCTTCCCGAGGGCGTGACGCGCGCGCAGGTGCTGGACGGTTCTGCGAAGCTGTCCTACGAACTGGTGACCGCCCCCGAGGGCGGCGCAGGACTGTCGGACGGTGCCGTCACCGGGGCCACGACGACCGCCCTGAGTGTGGCTGGCGATCTGCCCGCTGAAGTGACGACGGCGCATCCGAACCTCAACGGCTACATCGCGCTGAAGACGCCCATCGACGAGGCCGTGGCTCGCGAGGCCCTCACCGGTCAGATCGCGGTCGCCCAGAAGTCGGGGGAGAGCGTCAACGCTTTTACCGGCGTGCAGATCGCTCCTGTCCTCGACTCCCTGTACGCGGCGGCGGCCACCCAGGCCTCGTACGGCGTGAATTGGAACGAGGCGGGAAACCCGACGTTCGCGCTGTGGGCTCCCACGGCGAAGAGCGTGGCGCTGGTGTCGTGGAACACCTCGACGCCGAGCGGATCCGACGCTGATATCCAGGGTGATGGTCTGCGCACCGAAGCTGTGCGCGGCGACGACGGGCGTTGGAGCGTGGACAACGCCGCGGGCGAGATCCACGAGGGCGCGCAGTACCTGTGGGAGGTGAGCGTCTACGTGCCCGAAACGGGCAAGGTGGAGAAGAACCTCGTGACCGACCCCTACTCGGTGAGCCTGACCGTTGACTCGACCCGCTCGGTCGCCGTCAACATGAACAACCCCTCGATTGCACCCACCGTGTGGACGAACTCGAAGGCACCCGTCATTCAGGACGACGCCCAGCGCTCGATCTACGAGCTGCACGTGCGCGACTTCTCCGCTGCCGACACCACGGTGCCCGAGTACATGCGCGGCACCTACATGGCCTTCACGCAGTTCGAATCCAACGGCATGCGTCACCTGGACGAGCTGGCCCGCGCCGGCATGAACACGGTGCACCTGCTGCCCACCTTCGACATCGCGACGATCCCCGAGAAGCGCGCCGAGCAGAAGACGCCCGCAATCCCCGAGGATGCCGGCCCGGCGTCCGAGGAACAGCAGGCCGCGGTGTCCGCAGTGGCGGACCAGGATGCCTACAACTGGGGTTACGACCCGCTGCACTGGATGGCCCCCGAGGGCTCCTACGCGACGTCCTCGCATCAAAACGGTGGCGCGCGCGTGCGTGAATTCCGCTCCATGGTGGGCGGGCTGCACTCGATCGGCATGCAGGTGGTCCTCGACCAGGTGTACAATCACACGCCCGCGGCGGGACAGTCGGCCAGCTCCGTGCTTGACCGAGTCGTGCCCGGCTACTACCAGCGCCTCAACGCCTCTGGTGGCGTTGAGACCTCGACCTGCTGCTCGAACGTCGCGACCGAGAATGCGATGAGCGAGCACCTCATGATCGATTCGATGATCCACTGGGCGAAGTACTACCACGTCGATGGCTTCCGCTTCGATCTCATGGGGCACCACCCGGCCGCTGAGATGAAGCGCGCGAAGGAGGCCCTGAAGTCCCTGACGCTCGAGAAGGACGGTGTGGACGGGTCGCGCCTGTACATCTACGGCGAGGGCTGGAACTTCGGTGAGGTCGCGAACAACGCGCTGTTCACCCAGGCCACCCAGGGCCAGCTGGACGGCACCGGTATCGGCGCGTTCAACGACCGTCTGCGCGATGCCGTGCACGGCGGCGGTCCCTTCGACGAGGACCACCGCGTCTTCCAGGGCTTCGGTTCGGGCGCGTTCTCGGACTTCAACGGCCTCGACACCCGCTCGGAGGCGGAGCGTCGCGCCGACTACCTGCACCGCGTGGACCTGGTGAAGCTGGGCCTGGCGGGCAACCTGAAGGACTACACGTTGACCACCTACGACGGCAAAACCGTCTCGGGCGCCCAGCTGGACTACAACGGTCAGGGCGCGGGGTTTGCCTCCCAGCCTGCCGAGAACGTCAACTACGTGGATGCTCACGACAACGAGACGCTTTTCGACCTGGTCACCTACAAGATGCCCGCGGACGCCCCGATGGAGAACCGCGTGCGCATGTCGCTGATCAGCCAGGCCTCCGTGGCTCTGTCTCAGTCGCCCTCCTTCTGGGCATCGGGTACGGAGATGCTGCGTTCGAAGTCCCTGGACCGCGACTCCTACAACTCAGGCGATCACTTCAACGCGATCGATTGGTCCATGCGTGACAACGGCTTTGGTCGTGGTCTGCCCGTGAAGTCCAAGAACGGTGCGGCCTGGGATCACATGCGTCCGCTGCTGGAGAATCCCGATCTGAAGCCGAGCTCGGAGCAGATCGACACCTCCTCGGAGATCGCGATGGACTTCCTGCGTGTGCGTTCCTCCTCGCGCCTGTTCACGCTGGGCAGCGCCGACCTGATTCGCTCCAAGGTGACCTTCCCGAACTCGGGTGAGGGCGCCGTGGACGGGACGATCGTCATGCTCATCAACGACGAGGCCGGGGCGGGCAGCGACGTTGACGCAGCGCTCGACGGTGCTCTCGTCGTCTTCAACGCGACGGATAAGAACATGACGACGGCTGTTGATGGCCTGGCAGGGCGCGTCTTCAAGCTGCACGAGGCTCAGGCGAATGGCTCTGACGCGGTCGTTAAGGAGTCCTCCTTCGACGCGAAGACGGGTTCCGTGACGGTTCCGGCTCGCACGGTTGCCGTCTTCACGCAGGCGGCGGGCGACCGCATCGATCCGAACGCCAACCCGGCTTCGGACCCGGAGACTGCCCAGTGGGTCGCCTCCGGTGACGGCCGCTGGTGGCTGCGCTACACGGACGGAAGCTACCCCGCGAACGAGCGCGTCGTGCGCGGTGGCGTGACCTACTCCTTCGATGCCAGCGGCTGGATGAAGACCGGCTGGCAGCTCGAGGACGGCGCATGGCGCTACTACGCCCCGTCCGGCGCGATGGCGACCGGCTGGGCTGCCGTGGGCGGCACCTGGTACTACCTGGATCCCGATACCGGGGCCATGGAAACCGGCTGGCTCAAGGATGGCAACATCTGGTACTACCTGAATGGCAACGGTTCGATGGCCACCGGCTGGGTGAACCTGGGTGGCGCCTGGTACTACCTGAACGGTAACGGCACGATGGCCACCGGTTGGGCTGCCGTGGGCGGCTCCTGGTACTACCTGACGGAGTCGGGCCAGATGGCGATCGGATGGGTCAAGGACGGCGACAGCTGGTACTTCTGCCAGGCGTCGGGCGCCATGGCGACCGGGCGCGTCGTCATCGGCGGCACGGCCTACACCTTCGACCGTTCTGGTCGCTGGGTCGCGTAGCGGGAGAACCCTGAAACGGCGGGTGGGTCGGGACGATTCAATCGTCCCGGCCCACCCGTTTCTGTTGTTTGCGATTACGGCTTACAGGTCAGCGGCGTCTTCGACGGTGGAGAGGAACTCCGTGAGCCTGTTGGCGGCCGCCATGACGGAGGGGCCGTGCTGGCGTCCGGGCTGGCGACCCATGCGCTCGATGGGGCCGGAGATCGACAGGGCTGCGAGGACGCGGCCGGACGGGCCGCGAACGGGGGCGGACACGGAGGCGACGCCCGGCTCGCGCTCGCCCACGGACTGTGCCCAGCCGCGGCGGCGCACCTCGGAGAGCATGGTGGCGTTGAAAGACGCACCGTATAGGCCGCGGTGGAGGCGGTCGGGCTCTTCCCAGGCCAGCAGAACCTGAGCGGCGGAGCCTGCGCTCATGGAGAGCGTGGCACCCACGGGGATCGAGTCGCGCAGGCCCATCTCGCGTTCGGACGCGGCCACGCACACGCGGTAATCTCCCTGGCGGCGGAAGAGCTGGGAGGATTCCTTCGTGTGGTCGCGCAGCGCCTGGAGGACCGGCATGGATGCCTGGAGGAGGCGGTCTTCGCCGGCGGCGGAGGAGAGCTCCTGGAGGCGGGGGCCGAGGATAAAACGTCCCTGCATGTCGCGGGCGACCATGCGGTGGTATTCGAGGGCAACGGCCAGTCGGTGGGCGGTGGGGCGTGCGAGCCCCGTACTGGAAACGAGTTGGGCGAGGGTGGCGGGTCCTGCTTCAAGAGCGCTGAGAACCAGCGCAGCCTTGTCAAGAACGCCAACGCCACTGGATGTTTGCTCTTCCATACAACTATTTAATATCTCAGCTTTTGAGATAGCAAATTGCCGGATAGTGAAACAGGTCAAAGGTGCGTCCGAGACGTGAGATCAGCGGGTCGCATGGCGGATAAGGCGGTTCCATAGGTTGCGAAGTATGAATGACACCGTGTCTCCAAAGTGGAGGCCAGAGGAGGAACAATGAGCGGAACCATGGCAGAAAAGGTGTGGCGAGACCACATCGTGTCCAAGGGGGAGAACGGTGCCCCCGACCTGCTCTACATCGACCTCCACCTCGTGCACGAAGTGACGAGCCCCCAGGCATTCGAGGGCCTGCGCCTCGCCGGACGACAGGTTCGCCGCCCCGATCTGACGATTGCGACCGAGGATCACAACACGCCCACGGTCAACATCGACCTGCCCATCGCAGACATCACGAGCCGCACCCAGATCGACACCCTGCGCAAGAATGCCGAGGAGTTCGGTATTCGCCTGCATTCCCTGGGTGACGCCGACCAGGGCATCGTTCACGTCGTCGGCCCTCAGCTGGGCCTGACCCAGCCCGGCATGACCATCGTGTGCGGCGACTCCCACACCTCCACGCACGGCGCGTTCGGTGCACTGGCCTTCGGCATCGGCACCAGCCAGGTTGAGCACGTGCTCGCCACCCAGACCCTGCCGATGGCCCCCTTTAAGACCATGGCGATTACCGTCAACGGCTCCCTGCCTGAGGGATCGACGGCCAAGGACATCATCCTCGCTGTCATCGCTAAGATCGGCACCGGTGGCGGCCAGGGTTACGTCCTGGAATACCGCGGTCAGGCGATCCGCGAGCTCTCCATGGAGGGCCGCATGACGATTTGCAACATGTCGATCGAGGCCGGTGCCCGCGCCGGCATGATCGCCCCCGATCAGACGACCTTCGACTACATCAAGGGCCGCCCCCACGCCCCCGAGGGTGAGGACTGGGATCGCGCTGTCGAATACTGGTCCTCCCTCGCCTCCGATGAGGACGCTGTCTTCGACGCCGAGGTCATTCTCGAGGCTGCCGACATCGAGCCCTTCGTCACCTGGGGCACCAACCCCGGCCAGGGCGTGCCGCTCTCGGCCACCGTCCCCGCCCCCGAGGACTTCACCGACGAGACGGCCCGCGCGGCCGCCGAGCGTGCCCTCGAATACATGGACCTCAAGGCCGGCACCCCGATGCGCGAGATCGCCGTGAACACGGTCTTCATCGGCAGCTGCACGAACGGGCGCATCGAAGACTTGCGCGCCGCCGCCAGCGTCGTCAAGGGCCGCCGCAAGGCCGATGGAGTGCGCGTCATGGTCGTGCCCGGCTCTGCCCGCGTGCGCCTGCAGGCCGAGGCCGAGGGCCTCGACAAGATCTTCACCGACTTCGGCGCCGAATGGCGCAACGCCGGTTGCTCCATGTGCCTGGGCATGAACCCCGACACGATGAACGCGGGAGACCGTTCGGCCTCGACCTCCAACCGCAACTTCGAAGGCCGTCAGGGCAAGGGCAGCCGCACGCACCTGGTGTCCCCGCTCGTCGCGGCCGCCACCGCCGTACGAGGCACCCTGTCCTCCCCGGCCGACCTCTGACGCCCCTCCGCCACCCGACAGCGGGGGAGGGCCCCGGCCTCGTCCCCCACGGAAGAAAAGACTCAACCACCCATGGAAAAGTTCATCACCCACACCGGCATCGGCGTCCCGCTGCGCCGCTCCAACGTCGACACCGACCAGATCATCCCCGCCGTCTACCTCAAGCGCGTGACCCGCACGGGCTTCGAGGACGCTCTCTTCGCCGCCTGGCGTGGCGACCCGGAGTTCGTCCTCAACCAGGACGCCTACAAGAATGGATCCGTCCTCATTGCCGGACCTGACTTCGGCACCGGCTCCTCGCGTGAGCACGCCGTGTGGGCGCTCAAGGACTACGGCTTCCGCGTCGTCCTGGCCCCCAAGTTTGCCGATATTTTCCGCGGAAACTCCGGCAAGCAGGGCCTGGTCACCGGCATCATTTCCCAGGAGGACTGCGAGTCCCTGTGGAAGCTTCTCGAGGCCGAGCCCGGTACCGAGGTCACCGTCTCCCTCGAAGACAAGACCTGGCGCGCCGGTGCGATCTCGGGCACCTTCCAGATCGACGACTACGTGCGCTGGACCCTCATGGAGGGACTGGACGACATCGCCCTGACCTTGCGCCACGAGGACGAGATCGCGGCTTACGAAGCGGCGCGCCCCTCCTTCAAGCCGCGCACGCTGCCGGCGAAATTCCTGCCCAAGGAAGACGTCGTGTCCGCTCGCGACTGAACGCACTGCGCATACTGGCCCCTACCTAGCTAGAGTAGGGGCCAGTTACGTCATAGTGAGGAGCACTCATGTCATCGATCCTTCAGGTTGAGGGCGGCCATCCGCTGCGCGGTGAGATCACGGTGCGCGGCGCGAAAAACTTCGTCCCCAAGGCGATGGTTGCGTCGCTGCTCGCCGATACCCCTTCCGAGCTCTACAACGTGCCGCTGATCCGCGACACGGACGTGGTCTCGGACCTGCTGAGCCTGCACGGCGTCCAGATTGACTTCGATCAGGACCGTGGCACGCTGCGCATGGACCCCTCGAACGTCAAGATCGCTTCGCGCTCGGATATCGACACGCTCGCGGGTGCCTCGCGCATTCCGATTCTGTTTTGCGGCCCGCTGCTGCACCAGCTGGGCGAGGCCTTCATCCCCGAGCTGGGTGGATGCGCGATTGGTGGGCGTCCCATCGACTTCCACCTGGAGACGCTGCGCAAGTTCGGCGCGATCGTGGACAAGCAGCCCGACGGCGTGCACATCAAGCGTCCCGCTTCCGGCCTGCACGGCGCGATCATCGAGCTGCCGTTCCCGTCGGTGGGCGCGACCGAGCAGACCCTGCTCACGGCCGTGCGCAACGAGGGCATCACGACGCTGAAGGGCGCGGCCATCGAGCCGGAGATCCTCGACCTTATCAACGTCCTGCAGAAGATGGGCGCGATCATCTCGGTGGACACGGACCGCACCATCCGTATCGAGGGCGTGGCGAAGCTGACCGGCTACCGTCACACGGCCCTGCCGGATCGTATCGAGGCCGCCTCGTGGGCCGCGGCCGCCCTGGCTACCCGCGGCGACATCTACGTGCGCGGCGCTCACCAGCCCGACATGACGACGTTCCTCAACACCTTCCGGAAGGTGGGCGGCGCCTTCGATATCGACGCCGACGGCATCCGCTTCTACCACCCGGGTGAGCCGCTGCACTCGATCGCCCTGGAGACCGCCGTACACCCGGGCTTCATGACGGACTGGCAGCAGCCCCTCGTCGTGGCGCTCACTCAGGCCGAGGGCCTGTCGATCGTGCATGAGACCGTCTACGAGAACCGTTTCGGCTTCACCGAGGCGCTGCGCAAGATGGGCGCGAACATTCAGGTCTACCGCGAGTGCTTGGGTGGGACCCCCTGCCGTTTCGGCCAGAAGAACTACTACCACTCGGCCGTCATCTCGGGTCCGACCCCGCTGCACAGCGCGGATATTGAGGTTCCGGATCTGCGCGGTGGTTTCTCGCACCTGATCGCAGCCCTGACCGCGACGGGCACGTCCACCGTGTCGGGTATCGACGTGATTTCGCGCGGCTACGAGCACTTCACGCGCAAGCTCCATCAGCTGGATGCGCGCGTGCGTTACCTGGACGCCTGAGATCATGGGCGCATCGGGCGCGCGACGCAGCATCTTGTTGCTGGTCTCGTCGATGTCGGCGGGCGGGCGCAGCGTGCGCCTGGGCCCGCGCATCGTGCGTATCCTGCGCGGCGGCGGCTGGGAGGTCGCGGTTCGCCTGACGACTCCGGGTGACGACCCGGCGGTGATCGCTGGTGGGGTTGTGGCGGGTTCGATCGTCGCGGCCTTGGGCGGGGACGGGTACCTGAGCGCGGTTGCGCGCGGGTGCCACGAGTCCGACGCGATTTTCGCCCCACTGCCGGGCGGGCGCGGTAACGACCTGTGCCGCGCGCTGGGAATTGGTACGGATCCGCTGGCCCGCGCACGCTCCTTGGCGCGCCTCGGCTTCACGTCCGACGAGGCCGGAGCGCTCTCCTCCGATTCCCTGACCTCCCGGGTGCGTCCTCTGGACGGCATGTGGGTGCGCTCGCGTGAGGGCGTGCGCCTCGCCCTCGGGGTCGTGTCGATCGGTCTGGATGCTCGCGCGAACATTCTCGCCAACGAGTCTTCGCTGACGTCTGGACCGCTGGCCTACGGCTACGGGGCGTTTGCCGCCCTGGCCTCGCACGAACCCACCGACATTGTGGCGACCGTGGATGGGCGCGAGCGCAACATGAGTGGGTGGATCGCGTCGGTGTCTAATTCGGGGCGTTTCGGCGGCGGTATCACCCTGGTGGACTCCTCCGACATGAACGACGGCATTCTCGAGGTGTGCCACGTGGGGCCCCTGCCTATGTCTCGCGCTCTGCCGGTGCTCGCCAGTGTCGTTGCCGGACGGGCGAAGACGCATCCCGCCATTGACGTGGAAAGTGCGCGCGTCGTCTCTTTCGCGGCGCCCGCGGGAACCATCGCTATGGCGGATGGGGACCGTGTCGCCTCGATTCCCTTCACCGTGGATGTTGCCCCGGGAGTCGTCTCCGTCCTCGTGTGAGGTCGATGCGGGCGTGGGCGCCGGTGGAGTGGTCCCCGTAGAATGAAGCCATGAGTGCTGTCTCCGGCTTTTACACCTTCGCGAAGGGCGTCCTGACGCCCATCATGACGCCCTGGATCAAGTTCACCGTGAGCGGTGAAGAGAATCTTCCCACCGAGGGCGGCTTTCTCCTGGTCCCCAACCACCTGTCCAACGTCGACCCGCTGTGCCTGTGCTGGTACTTCATGAAGCGCGACACCGCCGTGCGCTTCCTCGCGAAAAAGTCGATGTTCTCCGTCCCGGTCTTCGGCTGGATCATTAAGGGCATGGGGCTGATTCCCGTTAACCGCGACTCCAACCCCTCCGCCGTCCTAGCCCCCACTCGCGAGGCCTTGAAAGCCGGTGAGGTCGTCGGTATCTTCCCCGAAGGCACGCTCACGCGCGACCCCGACCAGTGGCCGATGGAGTTCAAGTCCGGCGCCGCCCGCCTGGCCCTCGACACGGGCGTGCCCGTCATCCCCGTCTCACAGTGGGGACCGCAGGACATCATGGCCCCCTACAACGCCAAGGGCATCGACATGCGCCCGGGGCGCCCCGTTTCCTACCACTTCGGTGAGCCGGTCGACCTCTCCGACCTGATGAGTCCCGCCGGGTCCGAGGACCACGAGGCCGTCAACGAGGCGACCAAGCGCATCAGCGACGCCGTTCGCGCGGGCGTGGGCAAGCTGCGTGGCTTGCCCGTTCCTGACAAGGTCTGGGATCCAACCACGCAGGCCGGACCCTGGTGGGAGGAAGAACTCGCCAAAAAGGCAAAGAAAGCGAAGAAAGCCCGCAAGAAGGGCTAATCGCGGATATCGATCACCATGCGCACCGGATTGGATAGGAACCCAATCTGGAACTCGCGCGCGGTCGGCGCGCCGATGACGACGTGCGTGTTGTCCTCGAAGGAGCCGTCCGAGACGATATCAAGGTCCCCGGCGCGCGTATGCGTCCCGCTCGGGTAGGCGGTGTTGGAGGCCGTCATGGGGGTGCCGTCGATGACCAGATCCAGGACCGCTCCTCCCTCTACCTGGATGGGCAGGCCTCGGCCCTGTTCGACGGCCTCATCCGCCCAGGCCGCACTCCATACCCCCGGCGTTCCCTCGCCCGAAAACTCCAACACCACGCGCGTGAACCCCTCGTGCGTCGCCGCGCGGATCGCGGTGAGCGCCAGGGCCTTGGCCGGATCATCCGAGCGCACCGGCGGCAACCCCTCCACACTCGACATCCAGTTGTCCGCGTTGATTGGCCGCGTGCTGTCAAGCCCCGGCTCAGCAGCGGGAGCGTCGCTCGTGGACGCGGACTCGGACGGCGTGGGGGAGTGGGAGGCACCCGACGAGGCTGGAGCTGACTGAGGTGCATCGGTGCGGGCCCCGGGCGTGCATGCGCCGAGTAAGAGCGCACAGGCGGCTGCGCTCGCGGCGAGAGATCGGCGGTGAGACACAGTTCCTCCTGGTAACAGTCGGTTGATTCAATCCTAGTAGAATGGCCTTGACAAGGAGGTCTCGATGACTTTGGCAACAGCAGCCGTTCTGGGAACGGGCGCATGGGGCACGACGTTCGCGCAGGTGCTCGCCGACGCGGGTGTGGACGTGACCATGTGGGGGCGCAACGCCGACACCATCTCGTTCATCAACGGGGGAGAGAACCCGACGTACCTGCCGGGCATCGCGCTGTCGGATCGCATCAGTGCGACCGCCGAGATTACCGAGGCCGTGGCCGGGCGTGAGCTCGTCGTCGTCGCCGTGCCCGTCAAGGCCGTGCGCGCCACCCTGAGTGCCGCCCGCGAGGCTTTTGCGCCCGGCGTCGCCCTACTGTCCCTGGCCAAGGGCCTCGAGCTCGGCTCCCTCAAGCGCGTCGACGAGATTATCGCCGAGGCCTCGGGCGTGCCAGCCTCTCGCATCGCGGTCCTGTCTGGCCCGAATCTGTCGCGCGAGATTGCGGAGCGTCAGCCCACGGCGACGGTCGTCGCGGCGTCAGACGTGGAGCTCGCCAAGGAGATCGCGAAGGCCTGCCATAACTCCTACTTCCGCCCCTACGTGTCTACCGACGTTGTGGGCACCGAGATGGCGGGCGCTACCAAGAACGTCATCGCTGTCGCTATCGGCGCGGCCGAGGGCATGGGGCTCGGTATTAACACGCGCTCGACCCTCATCACCCGCGGCCTGGCCGAGATGACGCGACTGGGTACCGCACTCGGCGCGGACCCCGCGACCTTCGCGGGCCTGTCCGGCATCGGCGACCTCGTCGCCACGTGTTCATCGCGGCTCTCGCGTAACTTCTCTCTCGGCCACCGCCTCGGCTCCGGCATGGGCCTGGCCGAGGCCCTGGCGTTGTCCCCGGGCGTCGTCGAGGGCGTTGCCTCGGCCGCCCCGATCCTGCAGGTCGCCGCCTCCGTGGGAGTCGACATGCCGATCACGGGTGCCGTCGTCGAGGTTGTTGAGGGGCGGGCGAGCATCGAGGACATGGGCCGTATGCTGCTGGCACGCCCGCAAAAGATGGACGGCTGGAAAATCGAGCTCGTCTGAACGGTGTGCACGCGGGCGACAGATGCCTTCCGCGCGGTAGTCTTGGACCCATGACTGCAATTTCTCGTCCTCGTGTCCTCATCGTTTTTGGTGGACGCTCCTCCGAGCACGAAATCTCCTGCTCGACCGCCGCCGGCATCCTCACCGCCATTGACCGCACCAAGTGGGATGTCATCCCGCTGGGCATCACGCGTGACGGCCAGTGGGTGCGCGTCGCCGACGACCCGTCGGCGCTGGCGTTCAAGGACGGGAAGGGTCAGTCCGTGACCGCGGGATCCACCCGTGTCGCCCTGACCCCGGGCGAGGGAAACCTCGTCGAGCTGACGTACGAGGGTGACCCGGACGCGCCGGATTCACGTGTCGTCGGCGTGGAGGACCTGGGGCACGTGGACATCGTCTTCCCGCTCCTGCACGGCCCCTACGGCGAGGACGGCACCATCCAGGGCCTCTTCGAGATGGCGGGTGTGCGCTACGTGGGCTGCGGCGTGACCTCCTCGGCGGTCTCGATGGACAAGCATCTGACCAAGACCGTGCTCGCGGCCGCGGGTATTGACGTGGGCCACTGGGAGCTGGTCACGGCTCGTCAGTGGGAGGCTGACGCTTCCGCGTGCATGGACCGCATTGAGCGCCTCGGATTCCCCGTCTTCGTCAAGCCCTGCCGCGCCGGCTCCTCCGTCGGCATCTCGCGCGTCACCTGCCGCGAGGACCTGCCTGTGGCCATCAAGGAGGCCGCGAACCACGACCCGCGCATCATCGTCGAGGCCTCGATCTCCGGCCGCGAGGTCGAGTGCGGTGTCCTCGGATCGCGCTCCGACTGGCGTAGCGGCACCGCGCCCCTGGGTGAAATCGTCATCCCCGAGGGCGAGTTCTACGACTACGAGCACAAGTACGTCGACGATGTCGTGGGCCTGTCCTGCCCGGCCGATGTGTCGCCTGAGTACGCCGATCGCATCCGTGAGACCGCGTGGCGTGCCTTCGATGCGCTCGAATGCGAGGGCCTGGCGCGCGTCGACTTCTTCCTCGACGAGGCCACCGACACCGTCATCATCAACGAAGTGAACACGATGCCCGGTTTCACCCCCATCTCGATGTACCCGCAGATGTGGGCGGCCGCCGGCGTCTCCTACTCGGATCTGCTGACCGAACTTCTCACCGAGGCAGCGCAGCGCCCGCTCGGCCTGCGCTGAGTTCCCAGCCACTGCCTCGTTAATTCCTTAACCCCACGATAGAAAGATAACTATGACGGCTCACCCCAAAGTCACGCTGGTGACCTGCTCGTCCATGCCCCACCTGTTCCCCGGCGAGGAGGGTCTGCTCGATGAGCTGGCGTCGCGCGGTTGCGACCCCCAGATCAAGGTGTGGAACGATCCCGACGTCGACTGGTCCGAGGCCGGCATGGTCGTCGTGCGCTCCGTGTCCGACTACGCGAGCGACCGTCAGGCCTTCCTCGACTGGACCCGTCAGCTGACTCGCGTGCAAAACTCCAAGGACGTGCTCAACTGGAACACGGATAAGCACTACCTGAGGGATCTGGCAGCTCTCGGTATGCCGACGATTCCCACGAATTGGCTCGAGCCCGAGCAGAAGCTCTCCAAGCACCAGATCCACACGCGTTTCCCGGCTTTCGGCGAGTTCGTCGTCAAGCCCGCGGTCTCCTCCGGCGTGCGCGACATCGGCCGCTACACGACCGTGGACACGCGCCAGCGCCAGGCCGCCATGCGCCAGGTGCAGGGGCTGCTGGGCAACGGCCGCTCGGTCATGCTCCAGCGCTATGTTGAGGAAATCGACCTGCACGGCGAGATCTCGCTCGTCTTCTTCAACGGACTGGTCTCCCACGCCGTCGAGAAGCGCTCGGCCCTGCACCCTGCCTCCGTCACCAACCCGGAGATGCACGAGGCCGTGGTGACCGCCGAAGCCGCTGACTCGGTCGCGTGGCAGTGGGGCGAGGAAATTCGCCGCGTCCTGCACGGCTACGTGCGCTCCCGCCTGGGCCATGATGAGCAGTTCCTGTTCAACCGCGTGGACCTGGTTCCCGACGGTAAGGGCTCCTTCCTGGTCATGGAGGTCTCCCTCGTGGACGCGGACCTGTACCTGGGTGCCACCCCCCACGCGCTCGGTAATTTCGCCGACGCAATCTCCGCTCGCGCCCACTGGTGACGCACGCCACCGCCGTGAGGGTAGTGCTCGAGTTTTCAATCTCGGATGGGTAGTGCTAAGCTCTATCCGTTGCCTTCATGGCGACACGATGGTGGCTGTAGTTCAGTTGGTAGAGCACCTGGTTGTGGTCCAGGACGTCGCGGGTTCGAGTCCCGTCAGCCACCCCATTGCCCCGGCGCTAGTGCGCCGGGGTTTTTGTTTCTGCTGTATGCTTGTAGCATCCTCATTTGACCGGACAAAGGAGTTGTCATGCCCCGCGTGATCGCCTATGGATGCGACGATGCCACCACCCAGTTCCACCCCCTGCAGATCGACATTCGCGAGCCCGGCGAGGGTGAGATCTACTTCGATGTCGCCTATGCGGGCATCTGCCACTCCGATATTCACTCTGCCCGCGGCGAGTGGGGTCCCGTCGTCTACCCCCTCGTGCCCGGCCACGAGTTCGTCGGCACCGTCGCCAAGGTCGGCCCCGGCGTCACCAAGTTCAAGGTGGGGGACCGCGTGGGCGTCGGCTGCCTGGTTGGATCCTGCGGCTCCTGCGAGATGTGCGAATCCGGCTACGAGCAGTGGTGCACCTCGACGCCGGGCACCCTGTGGACCTACCGCGCCGACGCCGACGGAAACCCGACGACCGGCGGCTACTCGCGCGGCTTCACCGTGCGCGAGGACTTCGCGCTGCACATCCCGTCCGAACTGGACTTTGCGGCTTGCGCGCCCCTCCTGTGCGCCGGTATCACCACCTACTCCCCGCTCAAGCACTATCAGGTGGGACCCGGCTCGCGCGTGGCTATCCTCGGCATGGGCGGCCTCGGGCACGTGGGCGTGCAGATCGCCAAGGCCATGGGCGCGGACGTCTCCGTTATCTCTCACGGCCGCTCCAAGGAAGCCGACGCCCGCCGCTTCGGTGCCGACCACTTCTACGCGACCAGCGAAGAGGGGACCCTCGAATCGCTGCGTGGATCCTTCGACCTCATCCTGTGCACCGTGTCCGCCGACGGCCTCGACTACGCCGGATACATGGCCGCCCTGCGCCCCTACGGTGTCTTCGTCGACGTGGGCCTACCCACCGAGCCCGTCTCCCTGCCGCTGCGCGCCTTCGTCAACGGCGGCAAGTCCTTCGCGGGCTCCCAGATCGGCGGCATCGCCGAAACCCAGGAGATGCTGGACTTCTGCGCCGAGCACGGCGTCATCCCGCAGGTCGAAATGATCACCGGCGAGGAGATCACCGAGGCCTACAACAACGTCGTCGCCTCGCGCGTGCGCTACCGCTACGTCGTCGACACCTCCACGTTCCCCGAGACCGCGTGAGCGTGAGGATCTCACGGGAAAGCCCCGGGCCGAGTGGCCCGGGGCTTTCCCATCCTCTGGTGATACCCTGTCCGGACAATCCTGTACCAGTCGGTATCATCTACCTGTGTTCTGGTGTTGATTCGTACCGTGTCGAGGCTAACCAGAGATCGTGCAGCACCTACTTGCCCATAGAGGGGGAGTGTTGTAACCTTGCAGTAACAGATCCCCGGTCAGGCCTCTTGCGTCAGCAATGCACAAATGACCGGGGCCATTTTTATCAGCGAGGATGCTGTCGATGCAGAAAGATTGGCTCAGCTTCGATGATCAGCTGGAACTGCTCGCGGGGCGTGGTATGTGTATCGAGGATGAGTGCACTGCTGTTCAGGTTTTGTCTTGTGTCAGCTACTACAGGCTCTCGGGGTACTTCCGTTACTGGCAGAAGGACCCAGAGTATGGTGACAACAACTTCATTCCGGGAACCAGCTTTAGTCGGATTTATCAGCTGTATGTGGCAGAGCGGGCACTCGCCACTGCGTGTCAAGATCTATTGGCCACGTGTGAAATCGTCCTACGAACGCGGTTCGCTTACCACTACGGAACACGTGTCGGTCCCGTTGGAACTTTTGCTCGGGGCGTTGGCTTCACGACTCCGCCATCCGAGAAAATCGCTCGTGTCGATGACCGGATTTTGTCCGACCTTGGCCGCAGTACAGATGCTTTTATTGCGCACTACCGCGACGAAAACAAAGAAGGTGCGATGTATCTACCCGCGTCCTATGACAGGATGCCGATATGGGTCGCAGTGGAGGTACTGAGCTTTGGGTGCCTGTCTCGCATGATCACGGCCTCCGGAGAGTCTGGAGTTCTTGATGACATGGCAGAGTCTCTGAATACCTCGCGCGCTGTCCTTCCCTCACAAGTTCGTTCCTTCGTGTACTTGCGTAATCGGTGTTCACACTACGGCAGACTCTGGAATACAGCTGTGACAGATGAGCCGGCTATGCAGAAGAACACCAGGCGCAGGATACAACGAACGTATCGCCCCTTCGATAAACACTCGTCCTATCAGATTCTCGCCGCTCTCCATGATCTAGCGACTCGTGCTGGGCTCCGTGAAGACTGGCTTGGAACCGTCATTGAACCCTTGCTACAGGCGAATCCTTTGCTTGCGTACGGCATTGCGACGCCTAGGAAATACGGGGAAATGTCGCGCGAGGTTCTGATCGACGCACACTTGTGATCGTCGTGATGGGCTGGTGTCAGCGCAACCGCTACGTCGTCGACACCTCCACGTTCCCCGAGACCGCGTGAGCGTGAGGATCTCACGCGAAAGCCCCGGGCCGAGTGGCCCGGGGCTTTCCCAATGCTGGAGCGGATGACGGGAATCGAACCCGCGTGATCTGCTTGGAAGGCAGAGGCTCTACCATTGAGCTACATCCGCGTACCCCCGGAGGGGACACGAAGATCCTAGCGGTTATTGTCCACGTGCGCGACATTTAAACTCTCCTCCCGTATGATGGGGCAGCGGACAGTAGTCCACGGGGTGTAGCGCAGCTTGGTAGCGCATCTGCTTTGGGAGCAGAGGGTCGCAGGTTCAAATCCTGTCACCCCGACCATCGGCGGCCAGCGTGCCGCCGTTTTTCACGCCAACCAGGGGAGTGGCCATGCCGTCCTATCGCACCATCATGACGGTCACCACCCTCGCGCCCGGCCGGGCCCCCGAAGAAGTCGAGGCCGCCGCACGATCCGTCACCCGGCTCGAATCCTGGGACATCGCCATCGCCTCCGGCCAGCCGCGCGTCACCGCGCGCTTCACCGCAACAGATGACGCCGAGGCCCGAGCTATCCACCGCGAGATCACCACCGCCGTGCGCCTCGTCGCCGACGTGCCCCGCGCCCGCCTGGCCGCCGTCGTGCGAGGGCGCTCCCACTACCTCGCCCCCTGAGCGTGCCCTTGAGCGTGGGCGGTGCCGGCCTCGTCAATGGGGGAGCGGAGCCCGCTGGTATGTGGCGTTGCGCACTTGAAGTGGCCGTAGAGGGGTGGATATGCCCACTAATGCCCCGCGAATGAGGACATCAGCGGGGTCGTGGCGTACACTAAGCGAGTTGTTATGCGCCCGAAATGGGCGTTCCCGAATTCGTAGACTACGGAGCGTACGCACGTGAAGAGCACCGTTGAAACCCTCGAGCCCACCAAGGTTCGTCTGACCGTTGAGGTTCCCTTCGAGGAACTGAAGTCCGAAATGGACAAGGCGTACAAGGAGATCGCCGGACAGGTCAACATCCCCGGCTTCCGTAAGGGCCACGTGCCTCCGCGCATCATCGACCAGCGCTTCGGCCGCGCCGCCGTCATCGAGCAGGTCGTCAACCAGGTCCTGCCCGGCTACTACTCCGACGCCGTCAACGAGAACGACCTGCGCCCCATGGCTCAGCCCACCGTCGACGTCACCGAGATCCCCAACGTGACCGGCCCCCAGGGCGGCCAGCTCGTCTTCACCGCCGAGGTTGACGTCGTCCCCGCCTTCGAGCTGCCCGAGATCGACGAGAAGCTCGTCGTCGAGGTCGAGCCCACCGAGGTCACCGAAGAGGACGTCGAGAAGGAACTCGAGGACCTGCGCGGCCGCTTCGCCACCCTCAAGACCATCAACCGCAAGGCCAAGACCGGTGACTTCGCGACCATCGACCTGGTCGCCACCATCGACGGCAAGCAGGTTGACTCCGCCTCCGACGTCTCCTACGAGATCGGCTCCGGCTCCATGCTCGACGGCCAGGACACCGCCCTGCGCGGCACCAAGGCCGGCGAAGAGGTCACCTTCACCTCCAAGCTCAAGGGCGGCGACCACGAGGGCGAAGAGGCCGAGGTGACCATCACCATCAAGGCCATGAAGACCCGCGAGCTGCCCAAGGCTGACGACGACTTCGCTCAGATGGTCTCCGAGTTCGACACCATCGACGAGCTTAAGGAAGACCTGAAGAAGCAGGCCGCCCAGTCCAAGGAGTCCCAGCAGGCCCTCGCCGCGCGCGACGCCCTCATCGATCTCCTCCTGGACAAGGTCGAGATCGTCCTGCCCGAGTCCGCGGTCGATCACCAGGTCGAGCACCGCGTCGGCGAGGACGCCAAGCCCAAGGCCAAGAAGGAAGCCCGCGAGGCCGTCGAGAAGGAAATGCGCACCGAGCTGCTCTCCGAGGCCCTGGCCAAGAAGTTCGACGTGCAGGTCTCCCAGCAGGAGCTGATCGACTACGCGATCCAGATGTCGCAGAACTTCGGCATCGACATCAACCAGCTGTTCTCCTCCTCCCAGCAGATGGCCAACGTCGTGGCCGACCTGGGTCGCTCCAAGGCCCTCATCGAGGCCCTGAAGGTCGTCACCGTCAAGGACACCAACGGTGCCGACGTCGACCTGAGCAAGTTCTTCGGCACCGATCCCGCCACCGAAGAGGGCGCGGAGATCATCACCGAGGTTGCCGACGAGCAGGAGTGAACCGCGGCGGGTGAGCCCGCTGACGAGTGACTAACTCTCACCTGAGGGGGTGGGGCGAGAGCCTCACCCCCTCAGTGCATGTGTTGCGTATATACACCGAGTGGGTGTGTCGGATGCATGTGCCGACAGCGAAACGACGGCCCGGCGCGCGCACGAGCGGGCACGCAGCGGGTACGGTTGACATCAATGGGGCCGCCTGGGCCCGCGAACAGACGAGGAGGTACGCGTGAGCGTGCACAATACCGGGGCTGCCGGCGATGGCTCGCAGCTGGGACTGGGGGACGCGGTCTACCAGCGCCTGCTCAAGGAGCGCATCATTTGGCTGGGCGGCGAAGTCCGCGACGAGAACGCCAACGCAATCTGCGCGCAGCTGCTGCTGCTGGCCGCTGAGGATCCGGATCGCGACATCTACCTGTACATCAACTCTCCCGGTGGTTCGGTGACGGCCGGCATGGCCATCTACGACACGATGCAGTACATCAAGCCGGACGTCGTCACGGTCGGCATGGGTCTGGCCGCGTCGATGGGCCAGTTCCTGCTCACCGCGGGCGCCCCCGGCAAGCGTTACATCACGCCCCACACCCGCGTGCTGCTGCACCAGCCCCTGGGCGGCGCGGGCGGCTCGGCGACGGAGATCCGCATTAACGCGGACCTGATCCTGGGCATGAAGAAGGAACTCGCGGCGATCACCGCGTCTCGCACGGGTAAGACCGTCGAGCAGGTGGAGGCCGACGGCGACCGCGACCACTGGTTCACGGCGCAGGAAGCCCTCGAGTACGGCTTCGTTGACCGCGTGATCGACAGCCCGCAGGAGATCGGAACGCGAGGAGAGAACTGATGAGCACCCAGCCCTACTTCGAGGCGATCGCCCGCCAGATGCCGCAGGCTCGCTACGTCCTGCCGGACTTTGAAGAGCGCACGGCCTACGGTTTCCGTCGCCAGAACCCCTACACGAAGCTGTTCGAGGACCGCATCGTGTTCCTGGGCGTGCAGGTGGATGACGCCAGTGCTGATGACGTGATGGCGCAGCTGCTGGTCCTGGAATCCCAGGATCCTGATTCGCTGATCACCATGTACATTAACTCGCCCGGCGGCTCTTTCACGGCACTGACCGCTATCTACGACACGATGCAGTACATCAAGCCGCAGATTCAGACGGTGTGCCTGGGGCAGGCCGCTTCGGCCGCCGCCGTGCTGCTGGCTGCGGGCTCGCCCGGCAAGCGCCTGGCGCTGCCCAACGCCCGCGTTCTCATCCACCAGCCTGCGATGGAAGGCATGCAGGGGCAGGCCTCGGACATTCAGATCGTCGCCGATGAGATCGACCGTATGCGCGTGTGGCTCGAGGACACAATCTCGAAGCACTCGGGCAAGCCGGTGGAGCAGGTGCGCCGCGACATTGAGCGCGACAAGATCCTCACCGCCCCGCAGGCCGCCGAGTACGGCCTGATCGACCAGGTGCTGGAGTCCCGCAAGGCTCTCTGACGCCTTTTCGTCACTGACGAGGCCGTGGCATCCCCGCGCATGAGCGTGTGGTAGGTGCCACGGCCTCCTTGCTATCTGCCTGGTCAGGCCTCTGCCACGCTGACAATTGTCGGCTAGAGGTGAACTTTTCATAACAATAGGCGTGGCTACGCGGAAAACTGGAGCGCGTGCACTACGTTATTTGCTAGTAAGTGCGAAAGCACATCCGACCGAACGGAAAAACGTTCAATACCTTGGAGGTCTCGTGGCTCGTCTGACTGATGGCGCGGAACTGCTCAAGTGCTCCTTCTGTGGGAAGAGCCAGAAGCAGGTGCGTAAGCTCATCGGCGGCTCCGGCGCGTATATCTGCGACGAGTGCATTGAGCTGTGCAACGAGATCATCGAAGAGGAACTGGGAGCTCAGCAGCAGTCGTCTTCGACGACGCCGCTTCCTAAGCCGCGTGAAATCAACGAATTCTTGAACACGTGGGTGATTGGACAGGACCGCGCGAAGCGTGCGCTGTCGGTCGCCGTGTACAACCACTACAAGCGCGTGCGCTCGCGCGAGGCTGGCAATAACGAGGACATGCTGGGCACCAAGTCCAACATCCTGCTGCTGGGCCCCACGGGTACCGGTAAGACTCACCTCGCGCGCTGCCTGGCCCGCCTCCTTGACGTGCCTTTCGCCATCGTGGATGCGACCGCGCTGACCGAGGCCGGTTACGTGGGTGAGGACGTCGAGAACATCCTCCTGCGCCTCATTCAGGAGGCCGACGGCGATATTAAGAAGGCCGAGAAGGGCATCATCTACGTCGACGAGATCGACAAGATCGGCCGCAAGGCCGAGAACGCTTCCATCACCCGCGACGTGTCGGGCGAGGGCGTGCAGCAGGCCCTCCTGAAGATCATTGAGGGCACGGTCGCGTCCGTGCCTCCCACGGGTGGGCGCAAGCACCCTCACCAGCAGTTCCTGGAGATCGACACCTCCGGCATCCTGTTTATCGCCGCGGGCGCGTTCGCGGGCATCGAGGACATCGTCAAGGGTCGCCTGGGTCGCCGCTCGACGGGCTTCGGCTCCGAGCTGAAGAGCGCCTCCGAGATGGGTGACCTATACGAGGCCGTGTCCGCCGAAGACCTGCACAAGTTCGGCATGATCCCCGAGTTCATCGGCCGTCTGCCCATCCTGACCTCCACGAAGGAGCTGACGGAGGAGGACCTCGTCCGCGTCCTCACCGAGCCGTCGAATTCGCTCGTGCGCCAGTACCAGCACCTCTTCGAGCTGGACGGTATGGACCTGGAGTTCACGCACGAGGCCCTGCTGGCGATCGCGGCGCGCGCCAACGAGCGTAAGACGGGTGCCCGCGGCCTGTCCTCGATCATGGAGCAGACCCTGTCGGACCTCATGTTCGACCTGCCCAGCCGCGACGACGTCGCCCGCGTGGTCGTCACCCGCGACCTGGTTGAGGGCGTGGGCCCCGCCGAGCTCTACCCGGAACGTTCCTCGGAAGGTAAGCGCAGCGCCTGATCCCGCCCGCTACACTGAGGTCAGTTGAGACCTTAGGGGAGGAACAATGGCACAGCGTGACGAGGCCTCGGTGGCCGCTTCTGCGGACCTTGGCGTGAGCGGTATTCCCACCGAGCTGGCGGAGGCTCGCGCAACGATCGACAACATCGACGCTGCCCTCGTGCACATCCTCGCCGAGCGTTTCCGCTGCACCCAGCGCGTCGGGCACATCAAGGCCCGCCTGGACCTGCCTCCCGCCGATCCGGATCGCGAGGCGCGCCAGGTCGAGCGCCTGCGCACCCTGGCCGCTTCCTCCGGCCTCGACCCCGATTTCGCCGAGAAGTTCCTGGGCTTCATGGTCCGCGAGGTCATCCGCCACCACGAGGACATCAAGGCCGAGTACGACGAGGGTTCGTGCCTCTAAACTGAGCGCTGGGGGAGTGCCCAGCCCCGGCCTCGTTAGTCGTGCGCTCGGCTGATGCGGCGTTGATCCCGCTGAGCGAGCTGTGTGTCAGCTAGACTGGATGAGCTGAACACAGGGAGTTTTGGGAGGGGGATCGATGGTTAACCTCGGTGATATTGCCAAGGCGACGGGTTACTCGAAGGCGACGGTGTCTCGCGTCCTCTCGGGAGACCCCAGTTTCACCGCAAAGGAATCGACCCGCCACCGTGTCATCCAAGTAGCCACCGAGCTCGGCTACGCGCTGCGCACATCGCGCGCCGGCGTCCCTCAGACCATCGCGGTGCTTGAGAACTTCGATCCCACGAATGGACCCCAGGATTCCTATTTTTCCGACGTGCGTGAGGCGCTGCGAGAGCGTGCGGTGGAGAACATGATGAGCCTGGCGTTCTTCCCGACCGTGGACGCACTCATCGAAGCTGCGGACGAGTTCTCTGGCTTTGTGTCCATCGGTCCTGCGCCGATCGCGCAAGACGACCTCGACCGTTTGTATGAGGCGCTCTCGCACGGCGTGTTTATCGACATCAACCCCGCGCCGGCACTCTTTCATTCTGTGCGCCCCGACCTGCAGCAAACGGTCATTGACGCGATCTACACGCTGCGTGAGCAGGGGCGTCAGCGTATCGCCTTTATTGGCGGCGCCGGGCACATGATGGGCTCTCATGTCTTCGCGCAAGACCCGCGTACCGTCGCCTTCAACGAGTGGGCGCACCTCCTCGACATGCCCACTGATGGCTACGTCTGCGCCTCTGGCCCCTTCACTGTGGAGAATGGACGTAGCCAAGCCGAAGCACTACTTGATGCGTGCACGGATGATCTGCCCGACGCTGTCCTTGTCGCGGCTGATCCGCTGGCGGTTGGCGTCATTCAGGTGCTCGCTGCCCGTGGGCTCCGTGTACCCGATCAGATTGCCGTCGTCTCCATCGACAATCTTCAGGTCTGCGAGTACACGGCTCCCACGCTCAGCTCCTATGCGATCGAGCGCTCCGAGTTGGCCGAGACCGCGCTCATACTCCTCTCAGACGCGATCGTGGGCCGTTTCATGCATAAGCATCACGTTCTATTGTCCACCCGCCTTGTTGTGAGACAGAGCTTTATTCCCGCGCACGGCGCCACCGCACAGTGATCGGGCGTGAACGCATAACGGCGGCGGCGGGGGAGTTGCCTCACACCCGCCGCCGCTGAATGTCTCTCAGATGAGAGACAACGTCACGTCCAGGACCTGCTTCTCGGTCGCATCAATCTGGTACTCGTCATGCACCGGCGAACCCCACGAATCGTCACCGCCGACACCCATCTGTGCAGTGAGCAGACGTAGGTAGGTCGCGGGCCGCTGGGAGGGCTCCGGTAGCTCCCACCAGTGTCGAACATTTTCGATCTGCGCGGAGGAATAGGGCAGGAGCGAGACACCGAGATCGCCGCGTGCCTGAACACGCAGGCCGTGTCCGTCGTCGTCCGTTACCTCGCACCAGCGGATGCCGGGGTGGAAGCCGCACTCCTGCGGTACCGCGTAGGGGGCCAGCCCTTCGGCTGCACTCTGGGACCACACGCCCAGGGTTGCTCCGGCCAGGCGGTCCGCGTAGGCCTCGACGGGGCCGAGGCCATAGAAACTCAGGCGGTCAATCGACGAGGGGAGTGCCCACTCGATCCCGAAGCATGGCATCGTTGGGAGATCATGCGCACCCGGGTAGGTTGCCGTGAGACGAATCGTGCCGTCGGCGCGCAGCTCGTAGCGCACAGGCACGGTGACATCTGCAATGCCCGCAAGACGGTAGTCGTAGGTAACGACGACACCCTCGCCGGTCTCTTCGACGGTGGTGTTCACGCATCGTGCGTAGGTTCCAGCGGTGGTCCAGCACGCGCGGTCGAAACCGTGCCCACAGCCTCGATCATTGTCCGTTAGTGGTCGGAAGGTTGTCAGCTTGGGCGGGAAGAGGACCATGGCCTTGTCGTCGCGACGCCACTGGACGATGCCACCCGCAGTACGCGACAGCAAAGCCTCGTTCTCGCCCTCACGCATACCAATGTTCCAACGGCCCACGGTGAATGTGGCGTGGCCACTGGGTGTCGTGTCGGCCTGCTCGGGGCAGGAGAACACTGTCTGGCCCACGGAGACAATGTGCCCAGCCTCGCACCACGCGGTGTTGGAGGAGATGACAAGTGCTGCTTCCAACACGATCTCTTGTGTTGTGTCGGCTAGCAGTTCAGACGGCCATCCCACACTGATGGTGTTCCGCCCACGGGAGATGCCTGTTGCCGCGACCTCCTTGTCCCAGACGACCGCGCCGTCAGCAAGGATCCGGGCACGCACACACAGGTTGGCAAGCGGCGCGGGGAGGACAACGGCATCGATAAGGATTCCGTCGATGCTCGGCGTGAGAGTGACGGGGGAGTAGAGCTGTTTGACCGCCATGGCCGAGGGCTTGGGTGTGCGGTCGGCGAATAGGATGCCATCACAGGAGAACTCCCAGTCACAGGGGCGATCCTCGAAATCGCCGCCGTATGCCAGGAACTCGCCACCCGAGCCGGCGGTCGGCTCATGGTAGAGGGCCTGGTCGATCAGGTCCCAGATGAAGCCGCCACCATACGCGGGGTATCGCTCCAGGTCCGTGTAGTGGCTGAGGCCGCCAACAGAATTCCCCATCGCATGCATGTACTCGCACGACAGATAGGGCTTCGCCGGGTTATCGCGCAGGTACTCCTCAATTGCGTCAGGCAGCGCGTACATGCGTGACTCAATATCCGAGGCATCGTCGAACTCTCGATCCCACGTGACACCCTCGTAATGGACAGGACGGGAATTGTCCAACTCGTGACAGCGTCGGTACATGGAGTGGAACACCTCGCCGCCAAAAGACTCGTTACCTAGCGACCACATCAATACGGAGGCGTGATTGAGATCCTGGTGCACCATCGACTCGACGCGATCCACGCAGGCGCTCTCCCACTCCATCTTTGATCCTGGGATCGCCGTGGCTGGGGTGGGGATGTCGCCCGGCGTGCACCATGATCCGTGTGTCTCCAGGTTCGTCTCATCAATGACGTACAGGCCGTACTCATCGCACAGGTCTAGGAAACGGGTGTCATTGGGGTAATGGCTTGTGCGGATTGCATTGATGTTGAGCTGCTTGCACAGGCGTACGTCCGTCACCATGTCCTCCATCGACATCGTTCGGCCCGTGCAAGGATTGAACTCGTGGCGGTTGACACCGCGGAAAATGAGGCGCTGGCCGTTGAGCATGAAGACAGAGTTGAGGATTTCGAAGCGGCGGAAGCCCACGCGCTGAGTCACGGTCTCGCAATCGTTTCCATCGGCGTCATGAATCGTGAGGCTCAGCGTATACAGGGCCGGGTCCTCCGCCGTCCACGGGTGTGCGCCGTCTACTTCACCCCGAAGCGTGATACTGGGAGCGTTCGCGGGCACGTGTTCACTCCATACAACAGTCCCGCTCGAATCGGTGAGCTGGGCGCTTGCGGTACTGTCGGCCTTGGTTCCCTTGAGGTCGACCGTGACATTGAATATTCCCATGCCAGAGTCCGCGTCGTAGTCAGCGTTGGCTGCCAGGTGGGCGACGTGGCAGGCAGGCAGAGCTACCAGTGAAACGGAGCGGAAGAGGCCATGGAAACGCCAGGAGTCCTGTCCTTCCAGCCATGAGGCGCTCGAATGCTCGTAGCAGGCGACGATAATCTCGTGGTCCTGGGAGTGCGTCAGTGCTGACGTGATATCAAACTCGCTCGCCGTGTACCCGTCCTCGCAGTAGCCGACGAAGATGCCGTCCACCCAGATGTAGAGAGCCGTCGCAAAACCCTCGAAGCGTAGGCGTGCGTGTCCTTGCTTGCTCAAAGACTCCTGGAGGGAATCATGCAGGGTGAAGGTGCGCCGGTAGAGTGCAACTCGGCACTCCTCTGGTGGCTTGGGAGCCTGAGGGTTCTCGTGGCCGTCCCACGGCATCTGAATGTTGACGTACGCCGGAGGCCATAGCCCCTCAGCTTCGAGGGTTGAGGGAACGGGAAGGCTGTGGACTGCTTCCTGGTCGAAAATGATGGTGGGGGAGTCAAGAGCGATGCGCGAACTTGACGTAAGTGCGACTTCCCAGGCTCCGTCAAGACTCTGTGTCGGGGCGTTCGTGCGGTGTGCGCTGTGCGCGGGAAGTCGATTGACAGCAAAGATCTGCGGATCGCTGAGCCATGCTGATATGGGGGTGGAGGCGGTGAGTGTGTGGAACATGGTGACCTTCCGGAAGTGCGACGTTGCGGTGGAGCGATCGTGCTCTGAGGTCAGAGTATCCTGTTGATCGCATCGACGCAATACAGTTACATGGATATGTTTATGTGACCTAGATAGTATTGGTATTCTCAGGTAAATGCGTTAACCTTGTCGTGTCCGAGCAAGAGTTGCTTCGAAGGAGAGGGACCATGGCACACGAAGAAAACGTGCGCAAGAGCTGGGTGTCGCGAATCTGCTACGCGATCGGTAATCTGGGGCAGGCTGCGTATTACAACGCGCTCTCAACATTCTTTGTCACCTACTATGCGGCGCAGACCCTGTTCCGCGACTATGAGGACTCCGAGGCCAAGGCGATGATTGCGATCATCACTGCCCTCGTCTTCATTATTCGGATCGTCGAGATCTTCATTGATCCACTGCTTGGAAACTTGGTGGACAACACAACCTCGCGCTTCGGGCGATTCAAGCCCTGGCAAGTCATTGGTGGCGTTGGATCATCCATCCTTCTTTTTGCGATCTTCACCGGACTGTTCGGCCTTGTCAATGTCAACAAAGGAGTGTTCATTGTCGTTTTTGTGATCGTCTTCGTGGTCCTTGACGTCCTGTACTCCCTGCGTGACATCTCCTACTGGGGCATGATTCCTGCGCTGTCCTCCTCCTCGCAGGAGCGCAGTGTGTACACCGCTCTCGGAACATTCACGGGCTCCATCGGCTACAATGGCGTCACCGCAATCGTTGTTCCCGTGGTTGGGTTCTTCAGTGCACTTGCGGGAGCTGGTTCTGAGAGCCAGGAAGGCTGGACGGGCTTCGGTGCCGTCATCGCTATCCTTGGTATCGTCACCTGTCTCGCGGTCGCCTTTGGTACTCGTGAGGAGGAGAGCGTCCTACGCGATCCCTCCGATAAGTCCAACCCGCTGCAGGCATTCCAGGCGATCGCGCGCAATGATCAGTTGCTGTGGACTTCCCTCTCGTACGTCCTCTACTCGATCGCGAACGTTGCAACGACGGGCTTCATGATCTACCTCTTCAAATTCGTGCTCCAGAAGCCCGATATCTACTCGGTGGTCGGCATCATCGCCTTCGTCATCGGCCTGGCGGTGACCCCCCTGTACCCGGCGATCAACCGCCGCCTGCCCCGCCGCTACCTCTACCTTGGTGGCATGGTGCTCATGGCGAGTGCATATGTCCTGTTCATTCTCTTCTCGTCGAACCTCATTGTCGTCTTTGTCGCCCTGGTCCTGTTCTACCTTCCTGCCACGTGTATTCAGATGACGGCGATCCTCACGATCACCGACTCTGTTGAGTACGGGCAGTGGAAGACTGGCAAGCGTAACGAGGCCGTCACCCTCTCGGTGCGTCCCATGCTCGACAAGATCGCCGGCGCCCTGTCGAACTCCATCGTCGGCTTCGTCGCCATCGCGGCAGCCATGACCAATGATGTTGACCCCGCCCTGCTGACGACCGGGAACATTGAGACCTTCAAGACGGCTGCTTTCTACGCTCCTCTTGCGGTCATCGTCCTGGCGTTCATCGTCTTTGCGCGGAAGGTTACCCTGACCGAGGTCAAGCACGGAGAGATTGTGTCCCTCCTGGAGCAAAACCTTGCTCGCTCCGAGGCTGGCGAAGACTAACCGAATAAGCGCCCGATGAGGAGGAGTGTCGGGTCAGAGGCGGGGGATGTGCGAGCGTCCCCTGCCTCTTTTTGCGCTCTCAGGGTTGTCTGACGAAACTCTGCGCGTGCTCCCGGATAGTTTTCAGGTAGCTTTCAGTCTTGTGGGATGTAATCTAGGCAGGTAGTGAGAACCATTGCCGATAAGCATTCCTCAAGGAGTTTTCGATGAAGAATTGCGCACAGACGCGCGCCCTTGCCGTCATCGCCATCACCCTGGCGGCGGCCCTCAGCGCCTGCGGGTCAACCGGATCGTCCGCCTCGTCCCCTTCCAGCTCGAAGAGCCCGAGCGCGGCGGCCACCAACGCCGCCAGCAACGACCCCAACCTGGTGTTCGCTCAGTGCATGCGCGAGAAGGGCTTTGATGTGCCCGACACGGGCCTGACGCCCGACCAGCTCAATGACCATGACCCCGCCTTCGACTCTGCTCTCAACGAGTGCATGGTGAAGGTTTCCGGCATGACCGGCGAGGACAATGTCGCGAACGACCCCGCCGCGCGTGAGGCCATGGTCAAGGCAGCGCAGTGCCTGCGCGAGGCCGGATACGACGTCAAGGACCCGCAGGCCGGCGAAGGCATCAGCGTCAAGGACATCCCCGAGGACGTGCTCAACAAGTGCTTCCAGCAGTCAGGGGCCGCCAAGTGACGCGTCCGCGAACCCCACGCCCCGCGGCCACGCTCGCAATCCTCGCGATCGGCGCGCTGACATTATCCGCATGCTCGGGCGCCAACGCGGACGCCGAAGCTCCCCAATCCTTTGATGGAGCAACTGCGACCGTCACGAAGGGCGACCTGGTAGGGGAGACCACCGTCCAGGGAACGCTCCACTACGCCGACTCCTACACCCTCAAGAGCGCCTTCGAGGGCGTTGTTACCGCCCTGCCCACGCCCGGCACGACCCTCACCCAGGGATCGCACGTGTACACGGTTGCTGGCAACAACACGTACCTGCTCCACGGCTCCACCCCGGCCTGGCGCGCGTTCGAGGAGGGCATGAGCGACGGCGAGGACGTCACCCAGCTGGAGACGGCGCTCTCCGAGCTTGGCTACTTCGAGGCCACGCCCAACGCCCACTTCGACTGGAACACGATCGCGGCCATCAAGAAGTGGCAGAAGGCCCTGACGCTCACTCAGAGCGGCTCCCTGCCCCTGGGCACCGTCCTCTTCGCACCCGAGGACCTGCGCATCGGCGCGCTCAAGGCCCGCGTCGGCGACAACGCGACGATGGAGACGGAGCTTTTCACGGCCTCGTCCTCGCGGCAGGTCATCTCCGCGAACCTGAAGCTCTCCGACCAGGCCCTCGGCGTCGTCGGGAACTCCGTGACCGTGCGTCTGCCCGGATCCGCCGTGACGACGACCGGAACGATCACCTCCGTCGAGCCGCCGCGTGAGAAGGCCAGCGAGGAAGGATCCAAGGAGACGACCAAGGAACGGATCATTCCGATCACCGTCACCCCCGACGATACGTCCGCCCTCGACGGACTGCAGGAGGCCTCGGTGTCCCTGGGCCTGACCTCCCAGACGCGCACCGGCGTGCTGTCCGTGCCCCTCGGCGCGCTCGTGGCCCTCAGCTCCGACCAATTCGGCGTCGAGGTCGTGGATGAGAAGGGCGAGATTCGCCGGGTTCCCGTCACCGTCGGCCTGTTCGCGGGAGACCGCGTCGAAGTGAGCGGCGACGAGATCGCCGAAGGCCAGCGCGTGGTGGTGCCCAACCGATGAGCCACATCCTGCAACTGACCGACGTGCACCGGTCCTTCGGCAGCCCGCCCGTGCACGCCTGTAACGGAGTGTCCCTGGCCGTCGACGAGGGCGAATTCGTCGCCATCGTCGGGCCGTCCGGCTCCGGAAAATCGACCCTGCTCAACCTCATCGGAACGCTCGACCGGCCCACCTCGGGCAGCGTGTGCATCAACGGGACGGACGTGTCCTCCCTGCGTGACACCGAGCTGTCGGGGGTGCGCTCCTCGCTGATCGGCTTCGTCTTCCAGCAGTTTCACCTGACGGCCGGCGTCTCCGCCCTCGACAACGTCGCGGACGGTCTGCTCTACCGGGGCGTGCCGCGCGCGAAGCGCCGCGAGGCCGCGCGTAAGGCCCTGACCCGCGTGGGCCTCGGGCACCGCATGGACCACAAGCCCCACCAGATGTCGGGCGGCGAACGCCAGCGCGTCGCGATCGCTCGTGCCATCATCGGGCACCCGGCCCTGCTGCTCGCCGACGAGCCCACCGGTAACCTCGACTCCCGTTCGGGCGCGTCCATCGTCGCCCTCCTGCGCGAGCTCAACGAGGCCGGCACCACCATCATCGTGATCACCCACGACAATGACCTGGCGGCATCGCTGCCCAGGCAGATCGCCATCCGCGATGGCGAGATCGTCTCCGACTCCGCACACCCGGGAGGTGGCCATGGCGAGTAAGAAGAACTCGGGTACCGGCCGCTCCGCGCTGCGTCTCTCGGACGTTGCTCGCCTTGGCCTGACGGGCCTGCGGGCCCGGCCCATGCGTGCCGTCCTCTCGGCCCTGGGCATCGCGATCGGCATCGCGGCCATGGTCGGCGTCGTCGGTGTCTCCGCCTCCTCGCAGGCCCGCCTGCAAGAACAGCTGCGGGCACTCGGCACCAACATGCTGACCGCGCGCAGCGGCGCGGACCTGTCGGGAACGGACCTCATCCTGCCCGAGGACTCGGTGGGGCGCACCCTCATGATCCCGGGCGTCACCGACGCGGCCTCGACGTCGACGCTGAGTGGCGTCTCCGTGTACCGCTCGCGCCTGTCCGACCCGAACGCGACCGGCGGTATCATCACGATGGCAGCCGACACGAACCTCCTCAAGGTCGTATCCGGGACCATGAAGAAGGGCGCGTGGCTCAACGATGCCACCGCGAAGTACCCGGGTGTCGTCCTGGGCTCGAAGGCCGCGCAGCTGCTCGGCGTCGTCGAGCCGGGCACCCAGGTGTGGCTGGGCGGCATGTCCTTCACCGTCCTGGGCATCATGGACCCAGCTCCCTTGGCCGAAGAACTCGATAACGCCGCCCTCATCGGCGTTGCTGCCGCGGGCACGTACTTCGACGCGGGTAAGACGCCCACGACGATCTACGAGCGCTCCAGCGAGGATCAGGTGGAGAACGTCCGCGGGCTCCTCGGACCCACGCTCGCCCCGCAGGGTGCCACCGGTCTGAAGGTCTCGCGTCCCTCCGACGCGCTGGCCGCTCAGAACGCGGCCGATCAGACGCTCACGACGCTGCTCGCCGGCGTCGGATCGATCGCCCTGCTCGTCGGCGGCATCGGCGTGGCCAACACGATGATCATCTCCGTCCTGGAACGCCGCAAGGAGATTGGCCTGCGCCGGTCTCTAGGCGCGAAGAGGGGACACATCACCGTGCAGTTCCTGGCCGAAGCTCTGCTCCTGTCCTTCCTCGGAGGACTCGCCGGATGCCTCATCGGCGCCGGCGTCACCTGGGGCATGTGTTACGCGTACGGCTGGCCGCCCACCCTGCACTGGTGGGTGATCGCCGCAGGCCTCGGCGCCACTCTCCTCATCGGTGCTGTCGCCGGGCTCTACCCCGCGATCCGAGCGGCCCGCACGCCGCCCACAGCGGCGCTCGCCTCACAGTAGGTTGCCCACCCACAAAAGCCGTGGCCGGCTCGCCAACCCCGATACTGAGCGGGGGAGTGCGAGCCGGCCACGGCCTCGTTCATGGGCGCCTCGGTCGTGCGTGCGTCAGTTCTGCACAGGACCGCCGTAGATCTCGTCGATGACGGGCGCGAGGCGGCGCGTGGCCTCCAGGCGCTTCACCTTCAGCGAGGGGGTGAGCAGGCCGTTCGCCTCCGTGAAGTCGGTCGTGAGGACCTTGATCTTGCGGATCGACTCGGCGCGCGAGACGTGTTCGTTCGCCGAGGCCACGGCCTTCTCCAGGGAGGCCAGGACCTCGACGTTCGTGGCAGCCTCCGCCACGCTCATCGGGGGCAGCGAGTGCGCGGCGAGCCAATCGGGCAGCATCTCCGCGTCCAGCGTGATGAGCGCGGCGACGAAGGGGCGCTGGTCGCCCACGACCAGGACCTGGGAGATGAGCGGGTGGGAGCGCATCGGATTTTCGAGGGCGGCCGGGGCGACGTTCTTGCCGCCCGCCGTCACGATAATCTCCTTCGCGCGGCCCGTGATGGACACGTAGCCGTCGCGGTCCAGGGACCCCAGGTCGCCCGTGCGGAACCAGCCGTCCTCGGTGAAGCAGGCGGCCGTGGCCTCGGGGTCGTTGTGATAGCGCTGGAAGACGCTGGGGCCCTTGAGGAGGATCTCGCCCTCGTCGCTGATCTTGAAGGACATGGGCGGCAGGGCCGGGCCCACGGTGCCGATCTTGGACAGGCGGGGTGTGTTGACGGAGACCGGGCCGACCGTCTCGGTCAGGCCGTAGCCCTCCAGGACGGGGATGCCGACGCCGCGGTAGAAGTGCGCGAGCCAGGGGGCCAGGGGAGCGCCGCCCGACACGATGTAGTCCGCGTTGCCGCCCACCAGGCGGATGATCTGCTGGTAGACGAGCTTGTCGGCCAGCGCGTGCTGGGCCTTCAGCGACGCCGACGGGCCCTCTTCCGTGTCCAGGGCCTGGGAGTAGGCGATCGCGACCTTGGCCGCCCAGCGGAAGATCTTGCGCTTGGGGCCGGATGCCTTCGTGTCCGCCGAGTTGTAGATCTTCTCTAGGACGCGCGGGACGACGAGGAGGTAGCTCGGCTTGAAGGACGCCAGGTCGCCCAGCAGGTTCTTGATGTTGGAGGCGTGGCCGAGGACGCCATTGCCGCTGATCTGGAAGACCTGCAGGAAGCGCGCGAACACGTGGGCCAGCGGCAGGAACAGGAGCAGGCGCGAGTCCTTGCCCGCCGCGATCTCTGGCATCCACGCGTGGGCGTTGAGGCACAGGTTCGTGAAGTTCTCGTGGCTCAGGACCGTGCCCTTGGGCGTGCCCGTCGTGCCCGACGTGTAGACGATGGTGGCGATGTCGTCCTTCGTGAGGGCTTCGGAGCGGGCGAGGACGCGCTCGCGCGGGGTGGCCGAGCCCTCCGCGATGAGGGTCTCGATGGCCTCGGAATCCAGGGAGAGGACGTGGGTGTTGTCCCGGCCTTCGCGTTCGGCGGCGGCGCGCACGATTTCCGCCATGGACACGGTCTCGGTGATGATGAGGTGGACATCTGCGTCGACGAGGACGTGGGCGACCTGGTCGATCGAGCTGGTTTCGTAGATGGGCACGGGAACGAGGCCGGCCGCCCAGCACGCGAAGTCGAGGAGCGTCCACTCGTAGCGGGTGCGGCTCATGATTGCGACGCGGTCGCCGGGCTCGAGGCCCCGGGTGATGAGGCCGGCTGCGAGCGCGTGCACCTCGTCGTAGAACTCGCGCGCGGTGATGGAGCGCCACGTGTCGCCGATGCCGATCTTGCGCAGGATGAGGGGGCGGGTGGCGCCGCGCTGCACGCGTTCTTTGAGCAGGTGGGGGATCGTCGTGTGCTCGTCGATGCGCACCAGGACGGGGGCGTGCCACTCGAGGGCTTCGGTGGTCGTCTGCGCCTGCGTCTGTGCCGTCTTGTCGTCGTTCGACGAGGCCGGGGTTTCTTCGGCGGTCATGTCTGCTCCCTGGTCGCTGGGCCGTGAGCGCCGCGGGACGGGGCCAGCGGCGCAGCTGTTGCTCCCCCTATCCTACGCGCCCGTAGGGTGGGGGAGAGGGGCTGTCTTTAGGGGTGGGTACTTGTGTTCGCTGTGGCCGGGCGGAGCAAAGCTGCGTCGGTACTAGTCGAGGCCGAGCTCGGCCTTCACCTCGTCGAGCGTGTACACATCGTCCGGGTTCGCCTCGTAGTCGCGAACAGCCTGCTTGAGCTGCTCGTTGAGCTGCTCGAACGGATGCCCGGGCGTGGGGTTGTCAGCGTAGCGCCGGAACTCTTCGAGGAAAGAATCGGCTAGCTGACCATCGTCAGCCTTGCGCTCGCAGACGGCGGGCGGATGTGCACCGGATGCGACGGCCTCAGCGGCTGCGAGTTCATGCTCCTTGGGACGCCAGAATGAGGTGATGTCCTGCTTCTCGGTGAGCTGGTGTTGAATGAAGGCGTCGAGGAGCTCGTAGTCGAAGGGCTTATTCCACGGCTGGCGGGCGAGCATTGTGCCGAAGTCCGTGCCGCGCTCACGCATGACCTGCTCGAAGCGGATCAAGGTGGCGCGCTCGGGGGCCATAGCCATGTGCTTGGAGGCTGCCGAGAACCCGATGATGTACGTCCCGTGGTGGGTGAACATCGGCTGGTTCCACGTGATGCGCAGCTCCAGCTCCGGGTAGCGTTGAGTTACCCAGTTCAGCACCTCCGCCATCCGTGCCCGATTGTCGTCGTCGGGGATTGTCGCGAAAAACTCATCGAGCGTCTTGATTGCCATGGCTTCACCCTAACAACGCCCATGCACATCTGTGGCACGCGTGGTGCTGGAAACATTGGCATTGGGCACTGTGCTGCCAACTAATGTGCGAAAGGGGGCCGCCCGTGGTGTTCCACGGGCGGCCCCCAGCAGACCAAGGTAAAGAGGTGTGATGTCTGAGCAAATGACGTTGCTAGCAACGCTAAGTTGAGCGGGAAAGTGTTGGTTATAGTGAGATGGCACGGATTCCTTGAAGATCTGGAGGAAAGCGCGAGTCATCAATGGTCTAAAACTCTCACTACAGCCTTGGCTAACAGTCGCGGGACTACTTAACGATAGAAGAATCGTATATGGAGCTCTGGCTGAGTTGAAGTACCAAGTTGTTACTAACGCTCTAAATCTTTTGTCATAACCCAGGAGCTGCTCTCAGAGTTCAATTTGTTGGCCAGCTCGGTAAATGTTCTTGGCTCGATGGAGGGGAATAGATGCTCAATAGCATCTTCAGTGCTCCATTCCCTTACGGTCCAGACGTACTCGCCTTGGTCCACTGGTTGACTCTCAACTGGATCTGAAAAAGTGTCTGTGAAGAGTGTTACATAGTTGGAAATTGCAGCTGTGTCATCATGCTCCTCTGATTCGAGAAAGTGGTCGGCGTGTTGTTGAAAAGACATCTGAGTCCCTTTCTGATGAGATGATTTCGTAGTGAATGCTACGAGATTTCCTATTCTAGCATCGAGCGTTGTTATTGAAGGTTTCGTAGGGGTGTGTTGGCCTCTCAGTTGCGCGCGGTGTTCTTGGGTAGTGGATATAGGTCGGGCGAATGCAACGATGGTGGTAAGTTGAGAATGTACGCATGCTGTTGCTATGTGTCACATGGTTGTGATTGGTTAATGCTTGACTGAAGCATGGGCATCAGTGGATGCGGTGTTTCTTGTATTAGCCCAAAGATGTGGCAGGTGAGAGTGTTTCAGATCTGCTTTGTTTCCCTAATTGGGTGTGAAGCTGCACAGAAACGACAAGGTAGTGCGCATCCCTTATGATTATGCTTTGATTCGTATGATGATGGTCCTACGAGCTTCGATGTGCAATGCTGGCGATGCGCTGAAACAAAGCGACCCTAACTCCAACAATGATATAGAATGCGTATATTCTACGATGTTATCTGGCTCTTCGCATTTGAGGGTGTAGGTGTTGTGGGCGGGGTTGGGCGTGTCGTGGCCGGGTAGGGGTCGAGGTCTTCC
>NZ_JASONN010000217.1:0-292 GCF_030217285.1 Pauljensenia sp. UMB3104
TCTTTTTGATCCTTAACCGTATCTGGTAAAGCATTGACGGCGTCTTGAGCGGCTTGTTTTTCTTTTTGAGCTTCTGCTAACTTCGCTTGAAGTCCTGCGAGCTCATCCGGTGTCACTAAGTCGCCTGCATCTTTAATCGCTTTGTCCAAGTCGGCGTAAGCTTGTTCAGCTTTCTCAACTAAGTCTTTAGCGTTCTTAACTTGTTGATCCACATCATCAGCGATTCCGTTGTTATCGGCATCGTTAACGGTTGGAAGTGTTGGATCCACTAACTTATCAAGACGTCCTTGGA
>NZ_JASONN010000218.1:0-292 GCF_030217285.1 Pauljensenia sp. UMB3104
TGACAGAAAGGGAAACGAGGCCGATCTGTGCAACAAGGCCCTGCGGGATCCCGAAGATGATCGTCAGGCCAACGTTCAGCTGGACCACACCAATACCAAGGCTGGCTGCGATGCCGAACACGCCACCAACAAGGGCGAACATGTCGATGATGTCACCGAAAATACCGTCGACCTTATCTCCTAGAAGCGGGCGGAGAGTGGATCGAACGGTCAGACGATCGTGCTTGCGGTACGCGAAGTAGCCAAGGGCAATGCCAACAAGACCATAGAGAGCCCAGCCGGAAATGCCGTA
>NZ_JASONN010000219.1:0-292 GCF_030217285.1 Pauljensenia sp. UMB3104
TAGTATTGATATCTGTTTCATTCTACCGACAGCAATATCTCAATAGCCCGATTCAGATAGGCGTCTACTACGCCCTCTTCATACGCTTTAGTACCGCGAGCATGCTTGAAGGTGACGCCCCTGATCTGATCGGCGGTAAGTACTTCCCCATCGTCAAAAAATGAAGCGATTCGATCTAGGAACTGATCGACCTGCTCGGCATCATAGCCCTTTCCAGAAGCAGGATGGTCAAAGCGCTCCCCCGCCGGACGCAGCAAGCGCGGGTAAAGCGTGGTAGCCCTCGAAGCTACCC
>NZ_JASONN010000220.1:0-291 GCF_030217285.1 Pauljensenia sp. UMB3104
CACTTAGCCCTCGTCAGCGCTTCCTTCAAGAACGCCAGCGTCGCCAAAACATGACGTTCGCTGTGACGATCGTCATCATGCTCGTTCTTGCATTGCTCAGTGCGCTGATTCTGACGGGAATTGTTTCAGCTCCCTTTGGCAACTCCTTCTCGAAAGCAGAAAAGTTCGCCACCAGCGGTAAAGTACCGTGCCCACCGGAAAAAGCACTCCCGGTTGACCCCGCATCGGTGAAAGTTCAAGTTCTGAACACCACGTCGCGTCAAGGCATCGCCTCTGACGCAACAGAAATGT
>NZ_JASONN010000221.1:0-291 GCF_030217285.1 Pauljensenia sp. UMB3104
GTCTACCGGTCTCCTGAAGAACTGGAAGAGGTTAAAGCCAACGACCCGATTAAGAAATTTAAAGCACAACTTATCGAGGAAGGCTATCTGACTGAAGCAGAAAACGAAAAAATCTACCAAGAACTCCAAGCGGAAGTCGACCAAGCCACTGATGAAGCGGAAGCCAGCCCTGATCCGACGCCAGAATCACTCTATGAACAAGTCTATGCCGACTAATTTCTTTATATAATAGGAAAGGAATGACTCAAGATGACAGAAATAACTTACTTAGAGGCCTTAAACCAAGGTATT
>NZ_JASONN010000222.1:0-291 GCF_030217285.1 Pauljensenia sp. UMB3104
CGCTTGTGAGACCCGAGAGCAATTGGAGACCAACCACGGCTCATCCTTGCGTGATGCGGTGAATCGTATTGAGCGCATGCAAAAGGAGCAAGATCGCAGATTCGATCTCCTACTTGATCAGGTGAAGAGCCTGGGGCATCAGGTTGGGGATTATCGGCGCGAGCAGGCTATCGCAGCTGAGGATCTACACGCGCGCATGCGCAACCTAGAGTTGCGGACCGAGAAGTGCAACAAGCACTAACGTTTGGGGCACCCTGACCAGGTTTTGGCCGGGGTGCCCCTCTTTTTTTA
>NZ_JASONN010000223.1:0-291 GCF_030217285.1 Pauljensenia sp. UMB3104
CTTAATACATGTTCAAATTACAAAAAATCATAGATATCTGTCTGATGTGATGCTTTCTCTGCTTCTATGATTACCTCTGCAGTGGTTGGCATCCGTCTATCCCTAATTACCATCTCATACCCGATAACTTTTCGTCCTTTTTTTACAGTTGTTAAATCTATATCGGCGTTGAATTTCATTTCTAATTCGTCGCATGCCACCATGAGAGCATTCCTCTTAAATAAACCTGCAGGCCATGATTTCTCTTCACCCAAGAACCAATCTTGCCATTCCTCTAAACTTCCCTTAATG
>NZ_JASONN010000224.1:0-291 GCF_030217285.1 Pauljensenia sp. UMB3104
TCGCAGAACGCGACCGCTACGACCGGCAACGAGTCGGGCGGGTGGAACACGGGCACGGTGTTAGAGGTTTACCCGGATTCGCAGGCCGTGCGCGTCCGTATTCCCGCTTCGGCTCGCGAAGGCGAAGGCGTGGAACAAACGGGGCCGTCCGATGGGCTGGTGACCGCTGTCGGGGCGACGGTGGTTGTCTTGTTGGACGGGTCGGGCAGGATCACCCAGGTTGTATCCCCGAATGTGATTCCTGATGGCGTGGAGCCGGTCGCAACTGGATTGGCTGGCACGCGTTTGTTG
>NZ_JASONN010000225.1:0-290 GCF_030217285.1 Pauljensenia sp. UMB3104
GCCCTGAAGAAGGCCGAGCACCTCAAGGCGCAGGGCGAGAAAATGCGGGCGAAGGCCACGAAGGCTGTCGCAGCTCAACAGATGCTGCGCCGCGCTGAGGAGCTTTTTGCCCAGGCCGGTGCCGAGGTTGCTCAGGAGAAGGTCGCACGCCTGCGCTTTCCGGATCCCCTTCCTTCGGGGCGTGTGCCTCTTACCGCCGAGGGACTCTCCAAGTCGTACGGTTCGCTTGAAGTGTTCACCGGCGTCGATCTCGCGATCGACCGCGGCTCCAAAGTGGTCGTCCTCGGTCT
>NZ_JASONN010000226.1:0-290 GCF_030217285.1 Pauljensenia sp. UMB3104
AGGTATTTGGATCTGGCACTGTGCTTGATACGTCGCGTTTGCGCTACCTGGTGTCGCGTGAAACCGGCGTGGCTACCCAGAATATTCACGCCTACATTGCTGGTGAACATGGTGACTCAGAAGTTGCACTGTGGTCCTCCGCTGAGATTGGTAATGTTCCCCTTGAGCACTGGGGGCCAACCTTGGAGGGTAAACCGTTCGATATTGGATTGCGTAAACGCATTGCTCAGGATGTTGTTGAGTCTGCCTACAAGATCATTGAAGGCAAGGGTGCGACAAACTACGCAATT
>NZ_JASONN010000022.1:0-35435 GCF_030217285.1 Pauljensenia sp. UMB3104
ATTGCTGTTCCGCGACTCGCACCCGTGGTGATTCCACAGGCCGCGCCGGAACCGGAACCCATCGTGGCCCCCGAACCTGCGCCGGAACCGGAACCCGAACCCATCGTGGTCCCCGAGCCCGAACCCATCATCGTTCCCGCACCCGAGCCCGCGCCGGAACCGGAACCCATCGTGGTCCCCGAACCCGAACCCGTCGTCGCTCCCGCCCCCGAGCCCGCGCCGGAACCTGAGCCTACGCAGCAGGCCTCGTTCGATCCCGTGATCGACGATGGTGAGCTCCCGACAGCCCAGATTCCTCGTGTCCGCCGGGTGAATTCCTTCGATTGGTCTGCGACGACACGCGCCGAGACCACGCCTGTTGCCCCCGAACAGGCAGCCGCTCCCGCTGCCCCGGCCGCGCCGTACGTGCCGACAACGCCTCAGGTCACGGGTACACAGGGGCCTCAGACGGCCGTGCCCCAGGCTCCGTTCGTACCGCAGACGCCGACCATGCCCCAGGCGCCCCAGGCCCCGATCGACCCACGCCCGTCCGCCACGCCGCAGGCTCCGGCAGTGCCCGCCGCATTCCAGGAAGATTGGAACTCAGAATTCTCGTGGAATGAGGAGGCGCGCCGTGAGCAGGAAGGCGAGTCAAAGCGCCGCAAGCGCTGGGGTTGGGGCAAGCGCCGCAAGCAGCGCGAGGACCACAACGACGCCATCGAAGCAGAGAACGAGGACCAAGCCTCGTCCGCGCGCATGCCGATGATCTCGGTCGACGCTCAGGACGACGACTGGAACGACTGGCAGAACTGGAACTCGAGGAGCTAACCGAATCGGGGCGCTCTAGCGGCGTTTTCCGCCTTGGTGAGCTCGATGTAGCGCGCGACTTCCGTATCCAGATCCTCTTCATCGTCTGCTTCTTCACGATCGGACGCGGAGTCGTCCTGTCCGTATCGTTCGATCAGAAGACGTTCACGGTAGAGATGGTCGGCGGTCACGCCAATGGTGCGCATGAGGGAGGCGTTGAGGACCATGCCGACGATGATGCCGATAATCGGCAGGATCTGCGCCATCTTTATGCCGACGAGACGCGCTCCGAGGGCCGCGAAGAGAGAGTTCACGGATGCGGTCAGCGCATTGTTCCCGACGCTCTCCATCGATCCGCGTTTGGTGAGCTTGCGTACCACCTTGTTAAACACAAGCATCGAGGTCTTCTCCTCGACGACATGGTCATCAGCCGTGCTTCGCGGGGCGATCGCCTGGGATAAAACCATCGCGGAGAACAGCTTTTCCGTTGGATCCTTCGTGTTATACCCGTAGTACGCAGCCGTGTGTGACACGAGGCGCGCAGAGGAGGCCAGGAAAGTCGCGATATCAAGTCCGATGGCCCCTGCAATCACGCCAACACCGGGTGCCGAAGCGATGCCCAGACCGAGGATGGCCGCAACCGCCCCTCCCGTCGCGAATACGCTGCTCACCGCTCCTTCCGTCGCGGTAACGGCGGCATATCCCACCTTCAGGTGGGGCCTGACCAATTGGATCTCTGCCAGGTCCAGGTTTCGGATGTCCTCGAGACACTCCACGTCGTTGCCAGCCCTGCGATGCGCCTTCACAATTCGTTCGCGTCGAACCGAGGATTCAGCGGCTGATGTCGCCTTCTCGACGAGCCCCAGGACAGCCGATGAGATCCAGCCGGCAACCGCAGCAACGCCGGGCATCTTGCCCGCGAAGCCAACCACTTTTTTCAAAGGGGTGAGCACGTACGAACGGATGCGCTGGGTGATGACTCGAGGACTGCGAGGGTTGACCTGAGCGGCCTTCCATTCCTGAATCGCATCCCACTGCGCACGATCGTCGTCGGTCATGCGCTGCCGAATATCGTCGCGTGCGCTGTTCTCTTCCTCCGGCTGATCCGTCATACCCCAAGCCTACACGGTTACAAAAAAGAGGCCCACGCCACAGAGGAAGTGGGACTGCCACTCCTCTACGGGCGACTCTCGGCCTCGGCGAGTTCGACGTAACGCGCGACGTCGACGCTCAGCTCCTGAGGCCCGGTTGACGGCATGAGGTCCGTCGACGCGCCGCTCGCTTGCACGTGGCCGTAGCGCTCCGCCAGGAAACGCTCCCGGTACAGATGGTCGGCCGTGTCCCCGATGGTGCGCATCAGCGCGGCGTTCAGGCCAGCGCTCACCACGATTCCGGCCATGGGAACGATCTGTGCGAGCTTGCGGCTGGCCAGACGAACGCCCATCGCTGAGAAGAGTGATTTCATGGCGCTCACGATCGCACTTCCGCCGAGCGATTCGAGGGATCCCTTGCGCGCGAGGTCGCGCATCACCTGGTTGAAGGCGAGCATCGTCGCCTGCTTTTCGACAACGAAGTCACGCCCGCTGCCGGCCGGGTCGATCGCCTGGGAGAGCACCATCGTGGAAAAGAGGCGTTCTGAGGGATCCTCGGAGTCGTAGCCGTAGTAGGCAGCGGTGTGGGCGACGAGGCGCGTGGCCGCTGCCAGGAAGGTCGTAATATCGACGGCCATCGCCGAGGCAGTGACACCGACGCCGGGTGCCGACGCGACGCCCATGCCGAGCACAGCGGCGAGAGAGCCGCCGGAGGCGAACACGCCGCTGACCGCCCCCTCCGCGGCTGCCGTACCCGAGTATGCGAGGCTCAGGCGAGGCTTGACCACGAGCACCTGGTCGAGGGGCAGAGAGCGGATGTCTCGCAGGCTTGTCACGTCGTGTCCGGCTGCGCGATAAGCCTTGAGGATGCGCGTACGGCGCACCGAGGCCTCGGATGCGGAGGCAGCCAGCTCGACCAGTCCGAGGGCTGCGGATGACATGGTTCGGGTCAGTGCTTCCCCGCCGGGAACCTTGCGCGCAATGGACACTGCTTTACCCACCGGAGCCAGGGCTGCCGACTTCATCTTCTGCGTGATAGCGCGGGGGCGTTTGTCGCTCAGCTGGGAGGCTTTCCACTGCTGGATTTCGTCCCACTGGGCGGCGTCGGCCTCGCTCATACGCGCACGCAGGTCGTCGTTCACGTGGTCCTCATTCATGCCGGTCTGCTCCATCCTGTCAGCCTACACAGCGAGCGGTCCATCAGCGGCTCAAAGCCGACACGCGCCCTGTTATGCTTGTGATCAGGCAGTCACATTCGGCATCGTTTGAAGGAGATTCCGTGGATTCTCGCTCGTCGCTTATCGACCAGATTAATCTCTTGCACGAGGAGAAGGAACACCAAAAAATCATCGCGCTCATCGAGGGGCAGCCCCCATCGGCGATGGATTACGAGCTGACGAGTCTGCTGGCGCGCGCCTACATTAACTACGCGCAGCCCTACATGGATTCTTTCCGCGATCACATCAAGCACGCGATCGAGCTGCTGCGCAGCGTCGAAGCTGAAGGCATGGCTGACCCACGCTGGTACTACCGGATTGGCACGGCCCTGTACTGGCAGGACGAGGAGGAGAGCGCGCTGACGTACCTGGAACAGTGCGTCGCCATGGATCCGACCAACGAGGACGCGCCGGAAATCATCGCCGAGTGCAAGGCCGCCATTTCGCGCCGCACCGTTGTGCGTCCGCTCAACGTGCAACGGCTGATCGATTACTTCGACCGTAACGACTTCAACTACAGGGTGGAAGACCAGAGCCTGCACATGGGTATCGGGCGCGGCTATTTCATTTTTTCGATCGCGAACGATGGCACGGACCTGAGTATGTGGGCCGCGATCCCCGAGGACGTGTCGATGGAGCTTCGTCAGCGCCTCATTCAGGCGTGCAATGACTGGAACGGGGCGACCACGTGGCCGAAGGTCTACGTGGCGTCGCTGGACGACGGCCGTCAGCGCCTGTGCGCCGAGCAGTTCGTCACCGCCCGCTACGGGCTCACGGACGCGCAGGTCTCGACCAGCATCGAGCGTTTCGTCGCGTCGGCCGAGGCCTTTTTCAAGGACCAGATCGAACGTATTCCCGCCCTGGGTGGCACCCAGGAGTAGCGTTCGTACGCACACGTTTCCCGGCCTCGTCACCATGGACGAGGCCGGGGCGTGTGATGCGCTCAGGCGCGCGGCACGTAGACGCTGAGGCCGCCGTCGCTGACCACGCCCGTGAGGGTTCCGTCCTCCGCGACGCGCACGCTCGGGTGGCCACCGATGACGCATTCCCATTCCTCGCCGGCGTGGCACTGCCCCACGTAGAGGGTCTTCTCGGCGGCCATCCGGTCGGAGAGGATGACCGCGCATCCGGAGCCGGGAATCTCTTCCTTGCCTTCGCGGGCGAAGCCGACCACGTCCGCGTCGTCGAAAGCATTGTGCTGCGGGCCGAGGGCTGCGCGGGCACGGATCCCCATGAGGATCGGCAGCTCGCGCACGGCGGGCAGGTCGTCAGACTCGGGAGAACCGAGGAGGTCACCCCAGAACACGCAGGGAACCCCAGCCTCGTGGAAGAGGATGATGGCGTAAGCGGCCGCCTTGAACCAGGGGGCAACCGTTGAGGCCAGCGACTGGCCGGGCTGGGTGTCGTGGTTCTCGACGAACGTGACGGACTGGTCGGGATGGGACGCCGTCAGCGTGTTCTCCCACAGTCGGGACAAGTCGACGTTGCCGTCCGACACCGACGCGTCGTGGAGGTGGTAGTGCAGGGGGACGTCGAAGAGCATGACGTTGGGGACTCGCTCCAGGTAGTCCTCGAGCTCGCGCACGTCACCGCTCCAGTACTCGCCGACGGCGGGCAGGCGGCGGCCCGTCGAGGCGCGCAGATCTTCGAGCCAGCGGGCGTAGAAGTCCGATCCCACGTGCTTGACGGCGTCCAGGCGCAGCCCGTCCACGCCGGTCGTCTCGACATACCAGCGACCCCAGCGGTCCAGCTCCTCGCTGACGCGGGGTTCGGTGACGTGCACGTCGCAGCCCATGAGGTAGTCGAAGTTGCCGAACTCCGTGTCGACGGACTCGTTCCAGTGTTTGCCCTCGAACAGCCACAGGCCGTTGCGTTTCGTGGCTTCATCCCAGTCGATGCCGTGGAAGCACGTCCAGTCCCACGTGAAGTCCGAGTACGCGCCCGCGCGCCCCGGGAACGTGAAGCGGGTCCACGCCTCGATCATCTCGGGCTCGCCGATGGCCTCATGACGGTTCTGGGGGTTGATCGGGGTGGCTCGCACGGTCTCGGTCGTGTCAGCACCCATGCGGTGGTTGAGGACGATGTCGGCGCACACGGCGATTCCCGCCTCATGCAGGGCCTCGATGGCGGCCAGGTATTCGTCTTTCGTCCCATACTTCGTGGGCACGGAGCCCCTCTGGTCAAACTCGCCCAGGTCGTACAGATCGTAGACGCCGTAGCCGACGTCGTCGATGCCCTCGTGGCCCTTGTAGGCGGGCGGCAGCCAGATGATGGTAACACCCAGGTCCGCGATCGCCCGTGCGTGCTGGGCGAGGTAGCGCCAGTGGCTGGCGTCCGGTGCCATGTCCCAGGCGAAGGCCTGCAGGATCAGAGGGCCGGCCTCAGTCTGGGACGAGGCCAGGGCCGGTTTCGTCGTCTCATTCACCCGCATATGGTGGCAGGTTTTCTCTCTCCCGGGGCTGAAAAAGTAGGAAACAGTGGCCCGTTAAACACTACGCCGAGGCCTGTGCCGAGCCTCGCGGATGCGCGCCTCCCCGGCCCCGGCCTCGTCCCGGCGTTCGCTATCGACGGCGCCCCCAGCGCCCCTTCACTCCCCCGGCGAGGCTGGAAGCAGCGCTCGAGGCGCCATCGGCGATACCCGAGGCCGCGCTCTTCGCGCCGACCATCACGACCTGTGCTTTGCCCCGCAGACCCTTCTGGATGTTGTCCGCAGTCTCCACTGTCCGCGCCTCGGAGGCCGCGCCACCCAGATGCTGGCTCCACTCGTCAACGCTGAGGCCGGGAGGCGGGATCTTTCGCAGATTGTCCTTGAGGAGGACGGACTGAGACTGGAGCGCCATGAAGGTCAGGCCACTCGAGACGAATCCACCAATGACGGGGACAACCTTCGAGATCCCCTTCGCGACGGAGTTCTTCGTGATGTTAATACCGATGAGACGCAGGCTGTACTTGACGACCGGGTACCAGGTGATGCTCATGAGAGCGCGTTTGGTCGCATGATTCTGGTAGGCGGTCTTCGCTGCAACGCGGGCGAAAGCCGTGAGAGACTGAGCGGCACCGCCAACCCCCAGCATGATGCCAAAAAACACCGCAAGCACGCCGAGCGTATCATCGTCGGCTTCACGGCCGTCCGGGAGGAGCTCGCCCCAGCCGTACAGGTAGGCGAGCTTTTGCATGATCCTCAGCGCATGCACGTAGTACTGCATCAGGTCCGCGGGGACCGTGCCGAGCATCGCAAACCCACCGGGGATACCCGCGACGAAGGAGATGGCCGCCGACTTGTTCGTTTCGTAGGAAATCGCCTCGTCCGCGATTCTATCGATCTCGGTGAGAGCAACACCCGCGAGCAGGGGATTCGAGTCGATCGCGCTCGCAATCGCATCGTCGCTCATGTGGAGCTTACTCAGTTCTTGACGCAGGAACTCGTCGCGGTTGATGCGCACGCCCCGAACACGCACGACCTTTGACAGGAACTCAAGCGCTCGCCGTTCCGCCTCGGACTGTTGCCCGGCGCCAGCTCCAATCGGATCGGAGCTGTGGGCACGGGCCTTCATCGTGTCGGGCATCGAGTTCCTCCTCGTCTGACGGCATGCTGTCGGCGCACGCACGTGGGACCACTCTAGCGGGTTCCTGTCCCCCTCAGCGCAGGCGTCACGAGGCCGGGGCTGGGTTCCGCTATCACGCACACCCAGCCCCCGCCTCGTCCCCGAGATGCTACTTATTCCAACCGAAGAGGCCCTTGACACCATCCGCGATGCCGGAGGCCGCGGTCATCGCACCATCGGCGATGCCGGTAGCCGCAGTCTTTGCGCCACTCGTGACGGCCTTGGTCGTGCTCTCGAGCGCCTGCTGGGCGCTATCCAGCACGCCCGGCTCCTGGTCGTCCGGGGTCGCTTCACTGACCGACTGCTTCCAGACCGCAGCGTCGACTCCGGGAGGCGGCAGCTCGCGCAGGTGGCCCTTGAGGCGAGTGGACTGGGACTGGAGCGACACAAAGGTCATGCCACCCGACACGACGCCACCGATCAGGGGGATCACCTTGGAGACGCCCTGCGCGAAGCTCTTCTTCGTCACGTTAATGCCAATGAAACGCAGGCAATGCTTCATCATCGGGTACCACGAGGTCTTCGTGAGAGCCTGCTTCGTCACCTGCTTCTGGAACGCGGGCATCGCGACCGAGCGCGCGAACGTCGTCAGCGACTGGGCCGCGCCACCGACGCCGAGCATGACGCCGAAGAACATCGCGAGGACACCGATCGTCTCGTCATCCACCTCATCCATGTCACTGAGGAGCTCACGCCAGCCGTAGAGGTACGCAAGCTTCTGCATGATCCGAAACGCGTGCACGTAGTACTGCATCAGGTCCGCGGGGACCGTTCCGAGCATCGCGAAGCCGCCGGGGATGCCCGCAGCGAAGGACATCGCCGCGGACTTGTTCGTCTCGAAGGAGATGATGCCGTCGGCGAGCTTGTCGAGATCGGTCAAGGACACGCCTGCGAGCACCGGGTTCGAGTCGACTGCTCGCGCGATTGCGTCGTCACTCATGTGAAGCTTGCGCAGTTCCTGACGCAGGAACTCATCGCGGGTAATACGCACGCCGCGGATACGCACGACCTTCTTGAGGAACTCGATCGCGTACTGTTCGGCCTCCGAGTCCTGTTGTGCGATCGTTTCGCGCAGCTCAGCGATGCCATCGGAGGCTTCTTCTGTCAGCTCCGCTTCGCCGCTTGTGTCGAGCACGATCTCTCGGCCGTTTTCTTCGAATTCGCCGTTGACGCCGAGCTCGTCGAGGTTGTCGCTCATCTCGTTCCTTTACACTGCGTTGTGACCCCACCACGAGGCCTGGATACGCGATAACTATAACCTACTTTTTCTGTGATCTGGCGCCCATGACACACCGTCATTATTCTCAGGTGCGCGTCCGCCAGCGTCGGGCCTAGGCTGATCTCATGTGGATCGTCGCAGCCTGCCTGTCTGCCCTGTTTGCAGGATTGACGTCCGTCCTCGCTAAGGCGGGCGTCGCCTCGACGAATTCGACCGTCGCGACGGCGCTGCGCACAGTTGTCGTGGCCGTTGGTGCGTGGGGCATGGTGCTTGTGACGGGCTCCGCTTCCGGCGTTGCGTCTATCGGCGGGACTTCTGCGCTGTTCCTGGTTCTGTCCGGACTGGCGACGGGGGCCTCGTGGCTGTGTTACTTCGCGGCACTGTCTCGAGGGGACGTGTCCCGTGTCGCCCCCATCGACAAGCTGTCGACGGTCCTGGCGATCATCCTTGCGCTCATCCTGCTGGGTGAACCCGTGAGCGTATGGGGCGGCATTGGAATCGTCGTCATCACGGTGGGGACGCTTCTGATGGTGGAGCCCTCCGACCTCTCAGGCCTGCCGCGTGCGCTGCGCGGGGGTGGCAGCTGGCTGACGTTTGCCCTCGCGTCCGCGCTGTTCGCGGCGCTGACGTCGATCCTTGGGAAGGTCGGCATTTCGGGGGTTGATCCGACGCTGGGGACGGCGGTGCGCACGCTGGTGGTGCTGGCGATGGCGTGGGTGATCGTGTGCATGCAGGGACGCCTTGGCGAGGTCCGCTCGATTCCCGGCCGGGAGCTGGCGTTTATCGTCGCGTCGGGCGCTGCGACGTGCGCGTCATGGCTGGCGTACTACCACGCGCTGAAGGATGGACCTGCCTCGGTCGTCGTGCCCATCGATAAGCTGTCGATCCTCGTGACGGTCGCCGTGTCAGCCGTGGCGTTTCACGAGCGTTTCACACCACGCTACCTACTGGGTCTGGCCCTCATGTGCGCCGGAACTGTCGCCATGGTGGTGGCGTAGGTTCGCACCTGCTCTGCGTTTTAGTGGCCTTGTTTTTCTTCCCAGGTGTCGGTGTTTGAGACGATGAGGTGGGAGAGTCGGAATGGGCCTGTTGTTTCTTTGGTGGTGACCAGGCCGTTGATGGTTTGGGTTTCTCCGGTGAAGGGGTTGGTGGCCGTACCCGACCAGGTCGTGGTCAGGGTGATGGTGCGTGTGGCGTCGGGGTAGGGTCCGTCGAAGCGTGAGCGCCATCCGTTGGGTGGAGTGTAGTAGTGGCGGATCAGCCGGGGGTCCTTGTTGGGGTCCATACCTTTCTCGAAGACCATTCCTTGGTAGGCGGTGATGGTGTTCGGGGTGTCGTCGCCCCAGTCCCATTCGTAGCTGGTGGCTTTTAGTGTGATGGTGATGTCGTGTCCCAGCAGATTGATCGTGTGGGTTTGGGTCGGATGGGTGGCCGCCACGAGCGTGGGGACGTACTTGTTCGTGTACGACACCTTCGACGGCCGCTTATGCAACCCAGCGCCATCGGCGTGAATCGTGGTGGCCGCATAGTACAGAATCTCGCTGGTGGAAGGTACGTAACCTGTCGGAATCGTAGAGGTCGATGAGTAATGCACGCACACGAATGGTCTTGATATTGTTCCGTCAGGCTGCGTGACAGTGTGCAGAGTGCGACCATCGCACTGATCATCATTCGCATAGGTTTGAGCATCGGGCCCAGCAAGAGCAGAGTTCGACAGACGGATCGAGTCATCCACGTTGTTGATGTGAGATGCAGGGGGAACTGCTACGGGCGCAGCCTGGTATCCCCATTTTTCGTCAGCACTTGCTTTTACATCGCCACTACCATCCGCTTCCACCATCTGGTCCCAATCATGGGAAGTCTCATCCCAGTCATTTGCCGCTGCATCAGACACCTGGCTCCAAACAACACATATAGCTACAAGAAACACGAGTATTAAACGGCAACCAATACGGCTAGCGTTCATTGGATTCTGCCCTTCCCTGCGTTTCAACCCAGCCGTTCTCTTGCCATGTCATGAACAGGGAAATCGTGGATTGGTACTCCTCGTTACGTACTGTGATTCGCCTGCCCGAACATTTCGTTCCATCAACAGCAGTAACGCTAAACTTCACGCCAATTGTGTTAGGCGGGACATCGGAACCGTTGGCAGGCACGGGTTCTAGGAGAAGAACATGATCGACGGTGAGTGACTTGCCATAGACCCAGCCATTGGAATAATCGTTATCAATCTTGTTTATCAGCGACTGAGCGAACCCGCTCGCATCGCCCGAGAGTGCCGAAATAGCAGAGGTATCTCCCGTATTCCAGGCGTAGGTTGCAACAGCGAGGTAGTATTCTGCGGCTGCTTCCGCTCCACGTTCGGTGTTTTCCTTGGCTTCCTCAGGTAACTCGGGTTTGGTGTAGGTGTCTGCGGCGTATTGGGCGGGGCGCACGAGGACTCCGTCTGCACCGATCTGGTAGCCGCCCGACATTGCTGCCTCGCCCGAGGCCGTCGGAGATGCCGCGGGCGTGGGCTGGACGGTGGGGGCCGTGGCCGCGACGCTTGGCTTCTCGCCCCAGGCTCTCCACCAGCCTTCGGCGACCCCGTTGATGTAGACGGCGAAGATAGCTCCTGCAGCGAGGCACACGTAGACCACGCGCATCGTCCAATAGAACGGCTCGACGTGCAGCCAGGCCCGAAGCCGGGGATGGGCCCGCGCGGGTCGGACGTCGTCACCAACCCCCGGAGCGCCACCGGCCTCAAAGCCTACGTCCTGCGACGTGGTGTCGCGCCGCAGCTGATCCTCATCCTCGCTATCGAGGGGGTCGAACAATGGTGGAACCGTCATGGCGTCGTACTCCTCCACGGTGAGGTGCCCTGCGGCGTGCCCCCGTCGTTGGAGGCGCGCCCTTCTGTTTCAGGGTACGCGCAGAACCAGCACGAAACACTAAGAATGCTGCGCAACCATCACGCACATCCTCCCATCCGTATTCCCACAACCGCACGTATGTGCGCACCCCAGCTCATGCCTCGTAGCGAGCCATGGACGATGACGAACAGAAGCCGCCGCAACGGTCACCTAGGACATCCACCGGGTGCAGAGGACGCCACCCTAGAGGAGCCGATCCAACGCTTCCCGAATCTGCTGTTCCTCCCCGGATCCGATCGTGGGCAGACGCAGGACGTGGATCCCATAGACATTCATAATCGAGTCTTTGAGTGCGTCGCGTCTCTGCTGTTCTTCGCTCATACCGTGGAATTCCCAGCCGTCTACCTCAATGGCAAGGAAGACCCTTCTCGAGCCCTTCACACGGATCACGAAGTCCAGAGCGCTATCTGAGAACACGAACGTGTACTGCTCATCACTCAACCCACCCACGTGGGGCAGAGCGTCCTTGAGGGGAACTTGCTTCCAGTACTCGAAGTGCGAATATTTTTCCTCTGCAAGTATCTCCTGCAGGCATAGCTCGGCAACATTTTCTGCGGCAGAATAATCTGAACTGGAATTCTTGACACGAGAGTATCGCTCGAGCGATTCACTATATGCTCGATATAGGACGTCGAAGATGGAGACGATGTTCGACTGGACGAGGCTGCGCGGATCGCGCATCTCAATGTAATCAAGAAGTTCCCTAACATTGCGACTAAGCCGCACTCCACCGTTGGTCGTCACGACAATGAGGCGATCTTTCGCGCGTGAGACTGCCACGTTCGTCAGGGCATTATCGTCAAAAAAGTCCTTTGCGGCGTCCGGATCATTGGCATTCAGGACGGTCGACAGAACGACCGTTCCCGCACCTCGTCCCTGGAATTTGTGAACTGTTTCCGCAAGCCAGCGACCATGTTCCCCATCGCCAAGCTCTGATTGGATTCGCTTGGTCGCTCGCGTTGCCTGCGCACGATACGGGGTCACGACGCCAAGGACAAAATCACCGGACTTCGGGTCTCTGATGTCTCCCTCTCCGATCCCCTCGCGGAGCACTTGCATTTCCTGAAGCTGAGCGATGATATCAATTTCCCGCTGCGAAAAGCGCCCACCCCCGTGGAGCGGATGACGCGCATGGTTACCAGGCGCAGCGTAGACAACCGTGAGTGGATCGGGTGCATCCTCGCCAGGATCGCGCATCGGAATGAGCTGACCGCCGTAGTACGTACGGTTACAGAACTCGATAATGTCCGGGTGGCAACGGTAGTGCTCTTTCAGCAGCGTATTCGGTACCCGCGCGGACTTCGGCATCATCTTGACGGAGTCGAGCAACGAGAGTGAGCGCACGTCGAAGCGAGCCTCAGGGGGTTCCTGCTTGCTCTCGTCCCACCCTCGGAAGACCGGACTAAGCTGCTTGTCGTCTCCGACAATCACAGCGTTGCGGGCTTTACTCAGTGCCGCCATCCCCTGGGGTAGCAGAACCTGAGAGGATTCGTCGATGATGACCCAATCGAGCAGAGTGGCCGCATTCAGATTGTTACGGATCGAGAAGCAGGTGGAGGCAACAACGGGATAAGTGCGAAGCAGTTTATCCGTCTGATCACGCAATGTCGCTGGCTCCACGTGCATCAGGGACCGATGTTCAAACCTGCGCAGGAGAACAGCATCGAATGCATGTCGAGAGTGCTCACGATACTCCGCTGCCACCTTGGCCAGACCATCGCCGACTGCGCGTTCCTCTGCTTCCTCGAGGCGCTGGGCGAGTTCCTGTTCATGAGCACGGTAGAAGGCCGTCTGGATCGCTGATTGAATATCCGGATCTCCCAGGTCAACACCCTTCAAGAATCCGTATGCAAAATAGCGACGCACTCTCTCAATCAGTCCGCGAATGCCGCGCCCTGGGCTCGGTAGGCAGCGCGCGAGAGCAAGGAGGTCTGCGAGAGTCTCAGAGTTCTTGCCCGTGACGGACAGGTGCGAGATATCGGGGACCGTACGCCCGCTCTCCCGTACCTTTTCTTCAAATACTTGGCGCTCGCGTTGAGTCTCCGTGAGCTTCGAGCGAAGCTTGGGAATATCACGAGCATCCTGCCACAGGGAGGCGAGGCGTTCTTCTTCGACGCGTAGAGCCTCTGGCGTTATCAATCCAGGTGATTCCTTGAGTCTCTGCTGCGCCTCTCGTTGCCAGTCACCCCGGTTCTGATCCTTGATCGTCTGGGATGCACAGAACGCATCGACACGATCCCGGCTACCGAGGGTTGCAACCAGAAAGTCATATCCTTCTTCCGTCAGTTTGTCGACGACGTTCTCCACAGCAGAGTTCGCACCGGCGACGATACCCACCGTCTTCCCCTGCGCAACCAGCGTGGCAATCAGATTAAGGATCGTCTGCGTCTTGCCTGTCCCGGGCGGGCCGTCAATGATCGAGATCTGATTCTCTAGTGCCGCACGAATCGCATTGCGCTGATCGATGTTGGAGTAGAAGGGCATGATGATCCGGTCGCTGGCACCGGTCTGCGTACTACTCGTTCCTCGCAGATATGCTTCGAGCGCCGAACCGCTGGGGGCCTTCGGTAGGTTTTCCCACAGATTTGCAAGAATCGCATCCGGCTTAGCGTTGTGCTCGGCTGTCGACCACCTCTTGTTCCCCTCGCCCTGCCACGTCGCCCCCACACGCACAGCCTGCGCACGCACTTCCTCACGGACATACTTCATGATTGGAAGGCACTGACGCTGTGTTTCGGTCATAAGGTCAAGCGAGACAGAACTTCCAACGCGTGTGCATGTGCCCAGGTTGCCTTCCTTATTTCTATACTCAAGCACGTACCGAGGTTGAACCGAGGCATCAGACGTCCTGAGTTCGTACACGTGCTCTACATTCCGCCGCAGATCTCCATCAACGTATACCAAGTCCAACTCGCCAATTTTTCGGTGCATCACCTGGTTGTAAAGTCGTGCTCTCGCATGACCGAATGTACGTTTGTCACCGCTAGAAAACACGATATGGATACCGTTGCCATACGGCTGCGCTGATATGACCTTCTGAGTGTAATCCAGCCACTTTTGACCTTTTTTTGTGTCCACCAGCAGCAGTACCTGCATCTTCTTCGGATCGACGGACTCCATGCCACTCCCCCTTGAGTTTTACACCCAGGATAGGCGACTTATCAGACCGACGGTAGGTTGTTGAACACCCACGCTGCACGGGGGCGGACGCAGATGTGCATGGCCGTTCGTAGACTGCACGCATGGGTATGTCGCTTGTTTTTCTCATCGTTGGCTTAGTGGTTGGCGCGCTCCTCGGGTACGTGGGCGCCGTGGCGCGCCGTGCGTCGACGCCTGATGAGGCGGGCACGCTGCGCGCGGAGGTCGCCCGCTGGCAGGCGCGCGCGGAAGAGCTGTCCCGGCGCGTCGAGTCTGCCGAGGCCCGCTCACAGGGTGATGCTTCCGTCTTGCAGGCGCTCGCACCGGTGCGCGCGCAGCTGGAGCAGATGACGCAGCGGGTTGATCAGATGGAGCAGATTCGCGCGCGTCAGCACGGCGCCCTCGCCGAGCAGCTGCGCGAGTCCGCGAGTCGCGAGGCCGAGCTGGCGCGCACGACCGCTTCCCTGGAGGGTGCTCTGCGGTCGCGTAGCGCACGCGGCACGTGGGGCGAGGTCGAGCTGGCGCGCATCCTGGAGGCTTCCGGAATGCTACCGCACGTGGACTTCGCGGAGCAGCGTTCGATTGGCTCGCTCACTCAGGGACGAGGCCGGGGCGGGGTCACATCGTCGGGTGACCTCGGCCGTCCCGACGTCACGATTCACCTGCCCGGGCAGGGGTTCCTCGCGCTCGACGCGAAGGCCCCCATGGATGCATACCTGCGGGCGTGTGCCATTGATGAGAGCGGAGAGGACGCTGAATCTCGACGCCGCGCCGAGCTGTCGGCGCACGCGAAGGCGCTGCGTTCTCACGTTGAGGCGCTGGCTGGACGCGACTACGCGCGGTCACTGGGCGCATCACCCGAGCTGGTCATCTTGTTTGTCCCATCCGAGGCTGCCCTGTCGGCAGCACTGCGCACTGACGCGTCGCTCCTAGACGACGCGATGGCTCGAGGCGTGGCCCTGTGCTCCCCCGTCACACTACTGGCGGTGGCGCGCACGTGCGCCACCGCGTGGGCGAGGACGTCCATCAACGAACAGGCGGACCAGGTGATCGCGCTGGGCCGCGAACTGTACGAGCGCCTCGGCGTCGTCGCCGGCCACATGGAAAACCTGGGCAAGCACCTGGCCAAAACCGTGGACTTCTACAACAAGACCGTGTCGTCCATGGAAAGCCGCCTCCTGGCCAGCGCGCGGTCCGTGAGCGCACTCGAGGAGGCCTCGAAAAAGACCATGACCGTCACGTCCATCGACCCGGATGCCGCCCAGGTCCGCGCTTTCACGAAGCCTGAGTTGACGGGCCAGTGAGCGTGTCGGCGATCCCGTCCAGCTGCGCGCGAATCTCCTCGAAGGGGCGGTCCAGGTCGAGCGTCGTCGCGCTGATGCGGTTGCCGCTCATGCAGTAGGTGGCGTCGGGATAGATGTCCTCGTCGGTGGCGGCGTAGAGGAGCATGCCCGAAACTTCGATGCTCTCCCCCGAGCGCTCGAAGGCGATCTGCTTGTTCTTCACGTACGCGAAGATCTGGTACAGATTTCCTGAATGCACGGTCCTCTTGTCGAAGTTGCTCTGCATCGTGGACGCATAGTACTTCGCGTCGATGATGAGCACGCAGCCGCGAGCGCTCAGCGTGATGTCGCTGCGCATGGCGGGCAAGCCGTCCGAAACCCCGTCATCCAGCACCCAGTCGATGAAGGAGGCGCTGGCATTCAAACAGGGATGTTCCTTGCGGTAGTACTCGAGGATGAATTTCTCGTAGAGGCGGCTCATGCGCTGCTCGTCAAAGAAATCCATCATGCGCACGGTGCCGTCGCTCTGGGTTTGAAGCAGCCCTTTGACGACGAGCCAGCATACCGCCATCAGCATGCGGTAGGTGCGGTTGTTACGGTCGTATCGCATGTTCCAGTCGACCGTGTGCAGGTCGATGTCGCACACGTCCGCGAAGAAGACCATGAGCTTCTTCAGGCTCTTCTTGCGTGCCCGTGAGATGTCCGAGTGCACGAGCAGCGCGACCGTCGCCTTGATGATGCGATTCATCGCCGTGTCGACGCTGAACTCGTCGTAGGAGCACACCAGCTGGCGGCGCAGAATCGCCTGCGACTTCACGGACTCTGTGACCTCGATTTTGCCGCGTAGGGAGGAGCGCGCCTCGGTCCGGTTCACGTACTCCTGCCCGAGGCCTCGTTTGAGTTGGAGGGACACGCCTCGCTCGAGGATGGCGGCGCACAGCTCGGCGGCGTTGTCGAAGTCCTCCGTGGCCACGGCGCGGTAGCCCTGCTCGCGCAGCGCCGAGAAGGCGTAGGCGAGCATGTGGAAGACGTTGCGGACGCGAATCACCGCAGCGACCTGCGCAGCCTGTCGCTCCATTCGCGGACCTTGCCAGGCTCGTCGAACCAGTATTCCTTGAGCATCGGGATGAGCTCGTACTCCACGATCGAGGCAAGGGCCTCGTCGGTGCAGGTCTCACGTTTCATGTTGCAGAAGTAGCTGTGTCCGATGCAGAAGCCCTCGCCGAGAGACTCATCCTCGGCGATCGCACGGTTGAGGGATTCCACCTCGCGCACGAGTGCCTCGAACCTCGAATTATCGAGGCCGGCGCAGTAGTCACGGAAGCCGTCGGAGTCGAAGGCGGGGCTCAGCTCCACGAACGCGAAGCGGCGACGCAGCGCGTAGTCGAGCATCGCGAGGCTGCGGTCCGCCGTGTTCATCATGCCGATGATGTGAACGTTAGTAGGAACGCTGAACAGTTCGCGGGAGTAGAGGAGCTGGAGTTCGTTTCCGCGCTTATCGCTCTCAATGAGCATGAACAGCTCGCCGAAGATCTTGGAGAGGTTGCCACGATTGATCTCGTCAATGATGAAGAAGTATGCGTTCTCCTCGTCGTCGGCGGCTTTCTTGCAGAAGGAATAGAACGCCCCCTTCACCAGCTCGAATCCCGCACCGGAGGGGCGGTATCCCTCGATGAAGTCCTCGTAGGAGTAGCTCTGATGAAACTGGATCAGCTTGACGCGCGAGACATCCTTGACGCCCATCATCGAGTAAGCCAGGCGCTTGGCAGCATAGGTTTTACCAACACCGGGAGCACCCTGCATGATGATGTTCTTCTTTGTTTTCAGCAGGCCCACGATCGCGTCGTAGCGCTCGCGGTCCATGTATACCTCTTCGAGAAATATCTCGACGGAATACTCAGTCAAGGACACCGGCATTTCCTCTATAGCGGCAGCTTCTTCGCTGTCGAAAAAAGAAGACTCCATCAGCGTAACGAAGACCTGTTTGTAGGTGACATCAGTGAGCGTCTTCATCGGTAAGCGCTCATCGACAGGCCACTGTCCAGTGTGGGTCCAGCGGACCTCGCGGATGTTCGGATAGTCGCTACCCTCAGCATCGTAGACATAGTTGCCCGTCACGACACCCCGTCCGACGATCTCTGCCTTGCCTTTTTTGACGAATACGACGTCGCCCGGCTTCATCTCGTTCGCAAACTGCCACAGGGCGTGAATGTCGTTCTTCTGAGTGCCGTTTTCAGGATAGGTCTGGAGCATCTGTGCCTTCAGACCTTGTTTAGTCGCATAGGAGCTTAGATCCCCGACCTCACCCCAGGCCAGTCCCATAATTCCACGCTTGTAGAACTCGTCCCACTTGCAGGCTCCTTCTCCGGGAGCGTAGAGCCAGTAGCGCACGGTCTGCACACCATCGTCGCCAAGGGCAGCTGCCTGGGTGACTTCTTCCTTGTCTTTGTCAGCCTGTTTGTTCTCACGGTTAACCTGTTCGGAAACGCGCCACGCGCACGCGGACAGCTCGGGAAAGGTCTTGTATTCGTAGGCTCCGGAGGACATAGCATCGAGAACACGGTCGCGCAGCGCCAGATAGGCGAAGGCCCCGGGAGGCGATGCGAGCTGGGAGACCTCGGCGTTCACGTCCGGGGGCATACGATCGGGAAGCCTGAGGAACCAACGGTCCAGTTTGCTCAGGTTAACGTAGGCATACGGACGCACCCAGAATAGGCCCATTGTGACGTTCCAGCTGGCATAGCGTTGTTTGAGAACAGCATCGTACGCGTGGCAAAATGCCGCCCCCGTCTGCTCTGTCGGCCGGTCCGCGTAGGCCAGAGCAACCGTGAACAGGTCCCAGAGCCTCTCAATATCGCCATCACCCCGACATGCCTGGTCGTAGAGAGTCGCATTGAAATTGATTAGCGTAGGGACACCGACAAAATCATCATGCAGCGGAGCTTCCACACCAAGAGCACCACCGATCCCGAGGGCAACCGCCCGGCGCTTCTTGTCTGTGAGGCCTCGATTGAAGAGGCCGTAGACCGTGAAAGGATCAATATCCTTCGGAATACCGCCGGAGTCAAGCGTCGGCAGGTCCATACCGAGTTCGGCGTAGACATGCTGCAACGTCGCAATAAGAGCCTGCCGATCATCCTTGAAGGCAAGCAGCTTGTCCGCTAGTTCCATGAAAAAGCGCGGCCATGAGTACTGGCTATCCGTCATCATGGCCACACCCTACCACCCAGGTGATCGGCGACACGATTCGCACTCGTACTCGTCCAACAGCAAAGCCGGACCACACCCTCGCGCGACCCGGCCACTACCTCGAGGAAAACGCGGACCCTCAGTCCAGGTCCGCCAACACGCCCAGGTCGCGTGCAGCCTGGCGCAGGCGCTTATCACGAGTCCACAGAGCCACACCGGGGGTTACGACAGCACTCGCCAGAAGTGCCACATCGACAGCACTGAGGCCCCTCCCCCATAGCCGACGCTCCTCGACGAGATGCCGCACGCCCTGATCATCAACACTGCGCACGATCATCAAGCGTTCAAGCGCTTTCAGGAAGATCGATCGATTCTTGAGATTCCCCAACGCGAGTTCAGTGATGACACTCTGATGCACGCACACCTGGTCACGCTCGAGCAGATCAACCAGAAGCGGTTCAGTTTTCCGCAGGTGATCGATCCAGATGTTCGTGTCAACGAGGACTCTCATGCGCGCTCTCGACTCCGAGGAGCGGCCTCCGCCGCAGAATCACTACCGCCGAGCGCAGCGAGCTGCCGACCACTCTCGATTCGAACGAGGAGTTCTACCGCATCCTTGATCAACGCGGATCGTTCTTTGACCCCAGTCAGCTCCTCAGCGCGCGCAATCAGATCATCATCGAGTGTCACAGTGGTTCTCATAGCTACCTCCAACCCCAAGATAGCATCATAATCACCATCATTTGATTCGACTATTGATGCTCATTGACGCTCACGCGCCCTCTCACCAACAGCAAAGCCGGGCCACACCCTCGCGCGACCTCATTGCCGAGGACACTCCCGTCACCTGATATCACCATGTGTCAAACCTCAGTGATGTATCCCATTAATTGAGGTCTCAGAGCTTTTCAACCGACTGCACCCATCACCTAGCGCAAGAATGGTCTCGGGAAGCAATACAGGGCGACCAGACCAGTCGCGGTGTCTACGATGACACATCACTGACCTGTTGCTTGAGCCGCGCATCACCCAGCGGCCCCCACCTTCGACTCAATGAAAGAGGCTCACATGAGCGACAACAACGAGAACGTTGACCAGGACAAGACCCCCGAGGGTCCCCTCCAGACCGACCACGGCACGACCACCATCGAGGAAAACGTCGTCGCTAAGATCGCCGGCATGGCCGCCCGCCAGGTGCCCGGCGTGCACGGCATGGGCAACGCCGTGCGCCGCGCCTTCAGCGCCGTAACTGACCGCATCACCACCACCCAGACCAACGTCACCGGCGGCATCACCGTACACAAGGGCGAAACCCAGACCGCCATTGATGTCACTGTCGTCGTCGAGTACGGCTACTCCATCATCAACGTCTGCAACGACATTCGCAGCAACATCATCGACCAGATCGAAGGAACCACCGGCCTGGAGGTCGTCGAGGTCAACATCGACGTCACCGACGTCCACCTGCCCGAGGAGGAAACAAACACCTCCGACTCAACCGATCTGAAGTAGTCGACCTCGACGCCTGGATCTGAGGAATTCTCATGAAGACAACGCACCTGGCTCTCCTGGTGGGCCTGTTCATGGGAGCCGTTCTCGCGTTCGGTTCCTTCGCCAGCTTCGTCCTCGTTGCCCTGTGTGGCGTCGTCGGATGGGTAGTGGGCCTCTATCTGGAGGGCCGGGTCGATGTCCAACGTATCCTCGATTGGCGAAAGAGGTGACGAGCGTGGCCGCGCCTGACTCCGCAGTCACGCAGCCGAAGTCGTCGCGCGAGAAGGAATCCTCCTTGACGCAGCGCGGCACTACGACTATTCCGGCCAATGTCGTCGCCCGAATCGCCGCTCAAGCCGCGTTTGAATTTGCCGCCGTCGGCTCGAACGCAGGTGGAGTCCTCGGGATTGGCTCCCGCCGAAACTTCGGGTCTCGGCCCGAGGCCACATGCCAACTCTATGGGCAGCGCGCGATCCTCCATCTGGACCTCGGCCTCGTCTTTCCCACCCCCTTGTCCTCCACTATCGAGGACCTGCGCGCGCACGTGAGCGGTCGCGTCGAAAAGCTGTGCGGGATGAACGTTGGCAAGATAACCATCGACATATCCTGGCTCAACCCGAGCAATCGCGTCAGGAAGCCCCTGAGATGAGAACACCCGTACCGGCAATCGTTTATCGCCCAACCCGGAGCGCACCTGCCACCCTGTTGGCGTTGCTGCTCCTCATTGTGGGAGGCCTCGGCACGTGGCTGACGGCGTACCGCTTCCTCACGGGGGCCTGGCCACAGCGCACCGTCACCACGCTTGACGCGGTTGGCGCGGCATCCCTCGGTTCCATCGCTGTGCTTGTCGCAGCCGGAGTCGCCGCCGCCTTTGGTCTCTTCCTCCTGATCGCAGCACTGTGGCCTGGCCACCCCAAGCACGTCGCTTTTCTTCCCGACGTTATCCCCGGGCAGACAGCACTTCACCGTTCTGACCTTGCAATCCTCGTGAAGAGGCACGTCGAACAGATCGCCACGATTCGGTCTGCTTCCGCCACCGTGCACAGGTCACGAGTCGACGTTGTCGTCTTCAGCGACGCGGATGATTTAGACGCAGTGCGCGAAGCAGCGTCCAAGAAGACCAACGAGGCGCTGGAGATTTTCCAGCCCGTGGGCATCACTCACGGTCGCGTCCACGCCAAGCGCGTGAGCTGAAAGAGAGCCACTTATGCGTTCAGTTTCTGCCGCTCTTAACAGAGTTTTCCTGGCCTTCTTCGGCTTGTTGATCGTCTGCGCAGCCGCCTGGTTCCTTGCCTCCGGCCTTGACGCCGGCCACTCGGTACCCAGCATCGCTGCTTACCTAGCAGCAGCACAGGACGAGATCGGAGCATTACTCTCACTCCGGGCCCACTGGCTTCTACCACTCGGCGTTCTGATGTCTGTCATCACCTTCGTGGTCGGCTTGTTCCTGCTTCTCATGCAGGTGCCGCGCAGGCCTGCGAATTCTTCACTGAGACTCAGTGGCTCCGACGGCACTCTGCTGGCTACTCTCTCCCCCGATGTTCTGTCGCAGGCACTCTCCGAGCGGGCACAGGGTGTTCCAGGGATCGAAGGATGCACCGTCTTCGTCACCGGCTCCCCGAGCAAGCTCTGGGTCCAGGCAGAGACCAGCGTCGCGCCGGACTGCGAGGTCGAGTGGACCGTGACCGAGCTCCGGAAACTATTGAACGAGGACGTGGCTACATCTCTGGGAACGCCTCCCAAGCAGCTCGACGTTCTCGTACGCCTGGCGCGCTCGGCGAGTTCGACATCAACATCGAAGGCCGTCACAGGACAGCCGTCGTCGGCAATCACAGGAACGGGAACAGGCGCATGAGGCGTGGGGCAGGGCGAATGAGACCCTGCCCCACGTTTATGTGCACCATGCGACCATATTCACGAGGCCGGGGCTGAGTCTGTCGTCACAATTCACCCAAAGTGCAGACCGCCTCGCTCCGATGAGGCGTTTTAGGCTACTTCCACCGTCACGAGGGGAACGATTCCGCTCAACGTATCTCCCAGTGCATCTTCGGCGCGATCGAGCTCGTAACGCATCTGCAGGTTCATCCAGAACCCCGGGGTCGTGCCGAAGTAGCGGGAGAGACGCATTGCGGTGTCCGCCGTGATTCCCCGCTTCCCATGGACGATTTCGTTGATGCGACGGGGCGGAACATCGATAGCGACGGCGAGCTTGTGCTGCGTAATTCCGAATCCCTCGATGAAGTCTTCCATGAGGACTTCGCCCGGGTGAATCGGAGCAATTTTAGTGGTAGTCAACGATCTCAACCCCTTCTGGACCAGCGTCGCCCCACCTAAAGCAGATACGCCACTGATCATTGATTCGGATACTGTACTGCCCCGCACGGTTACCGCGCAGACGCTCGAGCCGGTTGCCCGGAGGAATCCGAAGATCCTCCAAACGACACGCGGCGTCAACCTGCCGCAACTTGCGCAGCGCGACACGAGCAATGCGTGGGTCGAGGGAAGGAGCAGGCTCCCTCGCAAACAAGCGCTCAGTCTGACGATCCCCGAATGACTGGATCATGACACAAGACTATATCCAATCCCGTTATTAACGCAAGCCGTTAACTCCAGCGACTGTCAGCCCACACTTCCTGCCCCAAGCGTGCGCCGACACAGAGCCAGCCACACTCCCACATAACCAGCCCGCTACCTCGTTCAGGAGCCACCTTTTGGCGGCACGAGCCATTCCCGCGCTTTCCTGCAGATCATCCGGAAGCGTGGATGGTCTTGCACGATTTCACGTTGTCGTTCTGCTGGTAACCCAAGTTCATAGAGAACATTGAGAATCACGACAGCGCTCGTCGTATCAACAATGGAAATCAGCTCATCGATGGAATGGCTTGGGGTCTTTCCCTCGTGTGCAAGGTCATTGCGAGCTCGCGTCGTTCGCTTCGCCCAATGTTCAACGTCTGGCACAAGCTGCTCGATCGCTTCCTGATCAGGCCGAGCAGCTAGAGCGAGAAGCCTATCCCGAAGCGTCGGCGAATTTCGAATCGCTTCTTTAAACCTGCCGCGATATTCCTCAGGCACCTGCCCAAGCATACCGTCACGCATCTCCTTAAACACTGCCTCGGGAATTGGTTTCTCTTCAATACCAAGACCGCGGTGAAGGGCTTCCGCAGCACCTACCGCCATCAGCAGGTTGTTCTCAACGAAACGCGCCGGAGCGTAGCGCAGGCCCAGGATCATATTGATAGCCGCCTGCAATTTTCCCCGCACCTCACACCATCGCAGCATGACTTCCCGGAAGGGAAGCACCTCACAAGTGAAGAGGAGCCGACCACGCTCAACAGCCTTCTCATCAGATTTGCCGACTGCTACAGGGGAATACAGAACATCCGCGCGCCGAGGTGGTAGCATCCGCCCATCTGGGAGGAGCGCCTCAGTCCCTGCAAGCTCCAACTGGAGCCAGATGACGCCAGCAGCACGGTGCGTTGCAAGCGCAATCAGATCTTGTATCAGGCTCGCATCCTCCAGCGCAGTTTTGAGAGAAAACGACTCAGCCCGGCAGATACGAATGGATACCGCATCACGCATCCGTCCGATTACTTCCCCTTTGCGCCGATCAAAAAATGGCAGGGTGTAGGCATGTTTTAGGCAATAGTCTGCACCATCGACAGCCACTGCTTCGATTTCGACGGGCTCCACTGAGATCGTCCCGGTTCCATCAAGGTCACCATCACGATAGCCTAGAGAATCTGAGAAAACAGACGATACAGCCCAGGGCATCATATCCTCGACAACAACCTCGGTTGCCACAAACGTCGTGTCCTCATCTCGACTGACATGAACACCAACGACGCCAATTGCTGCGACGATGACCTGCATATCAGAGGTCTTTAACCCCGCAAACACGGACCTATCGGTCCTGGTGGGAAGGCAGTCCAGAAGCGTAATTTCGCGACCATCAGCCACACCCCAAATAACATCCCATGTCCTGACACCCGCATGAACAAACGTGACTCCAGGCGCAGGACTCGAAGAGATTCGTTCGTCGAAGCCTCCGATCAGCGAGAGGGAGAGTCCACCCTTTCCGTCATACCGCAAGACACCAGACAGTCGCTCTTCAGGTGCTTCCGGAAGCCACCAGAGACCTGCCCATTCTCCAGACTCGTCAAGTTTTAGAGGATCGTTGCTCATCATTCTTCCTGCGACAATTACTTAATCGACGGGCAGAGAGCCCACCTTATCTCGCGCTACCCGACGGTTGCAGAGATTGGAGGAACCGCTTTCCCACCATCTCTTGGCGCACGTAACGCCTACACGGCCGCGGCGAGCGCTAAACCCAACCTAGTGCCCTTGCCGCCGCCACAGTCGCACTTAGCTGCGCTTGTCCACCTGCGTTACTCACCGCGTCACTCACACACTGACGCACCCATTTCAACGCGCCTGTTACTGCAGGCGACGTAGCTGACTCACGCCCTTCAGCAGCGTCTTGCAATGTATTCGCCGCTTCAAGGAGCGAAGATGCGCGGGGCTCAGACGAAGTCTTCGCATCCTGCCGAAGCGCCTCAACGAGAGCTCCTAGATCATCTCCACTCAACCCCTGCCCAAAAACCACTATCTGCTCTCCACTAACACTAGTTGAACCATTGCCATCACCGGTAGATCCGATAGACGAATTCTGCTGGTCCCTCCGCTCCTTGGCCAGACCCCAATACCTCTTCGAAAGCACCAACACTGGTGGCGGAGAATTCATAACAATTTCATTCCAACCCCAATTACCGAACATGCCGCCTGGCGTCATGGCAATTCCACGCGCATCCATCCAACGACAGAGGAAAATCCACTGCGTCACGTTTAAACCTAAACACTGCCAGTAAGAAGGTAAAATGCGAACAGATTTTAGCGGTCTAGAGGAGCTTGCGAATAGGTCATCGACCACCAACCACGAATACTCTTCGCATTGTTGTTCAGTGAGATGCGGACGATTGGCTTCCCTCCACCGCCGAATAAGAAATATCAGATAGCCAATACAGATAACGATAAATAACCACCCGACGAAATTCTTCATTGAACTCCATTCCTTGCACACTATCACCCATCGAACGACGCCCACGCCACGACTTTGACTACTTCAATCAAAGATGATTAGGCATTCGATTTAACATCGACTATACCACCGTAAATACATAAGTACACAATTTCAACCAAGCGTCTTCTTCTGACACGAAGAGTGGGTTATCGTCTCGACATGCAATAGAGCTGCGTCCCCATGGTCAATCTCGAACAACCCGAAAGCTTCAGTTAATACACCCCTGCATCTTCGCAGACCTGCTAGGCGTTCACGACAACTCGCCAGCACCTCACCACGGGAAGTGAACCGGCTCGACTCCACCCGAACCTTCAGGATTCGGTACATCGAGCCATCCACTAGTTACACGTCGTCTACGCCCCCACCGCCCAATACTCATCGTAGCGACTAGCGTCAACGCTGCGACCTCTGGCGGACAGGAAACAGAGAACAGCTCAATCTGCCCAGCAGAAAGAAATTGCGGCTTGAACACACCTTTCTCATGCCGCAACTTTCGGTTGCTGAGCGACCTCAGCTCCCGAGGTAGCGTTTCGATTTCACCAATCCTCGCCACTTCTGGGCTTTTCTCGGGGAATGAGAGGCCGAACGCGTACTCATCACAGCGCACATCGTGTAAGTAAGCCTTTCCTTCCGTATTCTGCACCCACACCATTACCCTGCGGACGCCGTCAGAATCAACGGGGTTACCTCCTGCAACACCAAACTCCGCCGACACTGGCAGCGTGGCGCGTCGCTTTATACACCAGCCAATTCCCCCGGCTAAAGCCGTGCCAACAACGAACGGTAACCCAACAATCGTGGCTATAGCCGCCCCGTCCTGGAGCATTACTTCTTCCCGCCAGACGTTAGTCCAGAACGGAACTCGACGACGTCTCCGTCTTCCATGACGTAGTCCTTGCCTTCCATGCGGACCTTGCCGGCGGCCTTCGCGGCGGCCATGGAGCCGGCCTCGACCAGGTCATCGTAGGAGACGACCTCGGCCTTGATGAAGCCCTTCTCGAAGTCCGTGTGGATGACGCCGGCGGCCTTGGGGGCGGTATCGCCCTTGTGGATCGTCCAGGCGCGCGCTTCCTTCTCGCCGGCGGTCAGGTAGGTCTGCAGGCCGAGGGTGTCGAAGCCGACGCGGGCCAGCTTGTCCAGGCCGGACTCGTCCTGGCCGGATTCGGCGAGCATCTCGCGGGCATCCTCGTCGTCCAGTTCGACCAGCTCGGCCTCGAACTGGGCGTCCAGGAAGATGGCTTCAGCAGGGGCGACGAGGGCGCGCAGTTCGTCCTTCATCTCCTCGTTGTCCATCTCGGCGGCGTCCATGTTGAACACGAAGATGAAGGGCTTGGAGGTCATGAGCTGGAAGGTGCGCAGCGCGTCCTGGTCCAGCTTGGCACCCTCGGGGCCGGACAGCAGCTCGCCGCGCTCCAGCAGCTCCAACGCCTGGCGGGCGGTTTCGAGGACGATCGGCTCGGTCTTCTTGCCGCGCACCTCCTTCTCGAGGCGCGGGATCTGCTTCTCGACGGTCTGCATGTCGGCGAGGATCAGCTCGGTCTTGATGGTCTCGATATCCGAGGCCGGGTCCACCTTGCCGTCGACGTGCACGACGTCGGGGTCAGAGAAGGCGCGCGTGACCTGGCAGATCGCGTCGGCCTCGCGGATGTTGGCGAGGAACTGGTTGCCCAGGCCCTCACCCTCGGAGGCGCCGCGCACGATGCCGGCAATGTCCACGAAGGACACGGTGGCGGGCAGGATGCGCTGGGAGCCGAAGATCTCCGCGAGCTTGTTCAGGCGCGGGTCGGGCAGGGGGACGACGCCGACGTTGGGCTCGATGGTCGCGAAGGGGTAGTTCGCGGCGAGCACGGTCGCGCGGGTCAGGGCGTTGAACAGGGTGGACTTGCCGACGTTGGGCAGTCCAGCGATACCGATAGTAAGAGACACACTCCCATCCTATCGGAGCAGGCCCGGTGGTGTTGCCCTACTTCGTGTGGTTTGGCCCGGCGACGCGGGGCGCGTGGGGACGCGCGGGCGCCATACCGGCCTTCTTGAGGTCGGCGCGCAGGTCGCGGGGCAGCGCGAAGGTCGTCGATTCGGTTTCGGTGCGGGCCACCTCGACGGTGGGGAATCCGCGTTCCTGCAGCCATTCGATGACCTCGCGCACGAGGATCTCGGGCACGGACGCGCCGGAGGTGAGGCCCACGGTGCGGGCTCCTTCGAACCAGGCGTCCTCGAGCTCGTCGGCTTTGTCGACGCGGTAGGCGGCGCCGGCCCCAGCCTCAAGCGCGACCTCGACGAGGCGCACGGAGTTCGAGGAGTTCGCCGACCCGACAACAACCATGACGTCGACCTGGGGCGCGATGTGCTTGACGGCGCCCTGGCGGTTCTGGGTGGCGTAGCAGATGTCGTCAGACGGCGGGTCGATGAGCTGCGGGAAGCGCTGGCGCAGGCGGTCCACGGTCTCGCGGGTTTCGTCGACGGAGAGCGTGGTCTGGGAGATCCACACGACGCGCGAGGGGTCGCGCACGACGACGTTATCGACCTCGTCGGGGGTGCCGACAACCTGGATGTGGTCGGGGGCCTCGCCGAAGGTGCCCTCGACCTCCTCGTGGCCCTGATGGCCCACCAGGATGATGTCGTAGTCTTCCTTCGCGAAACGCACGGCCTCGCGGTGCACCTTGGTCACGAGCGGGCAGGTCGCGTCGATCGTAGCGAGGTGGCGGGTGGCGGCGGCCTCGTGGACGGCCGGGGAGACGCCGTGCGCAGAAAACACGACGCGGGCCCCCTCGGGCACCTCGTCGGTCTCCTGGACGAAGATCGCGCCGCGCTTAGTCAGCGACTCGACGACGAACTTGTTGTGGACGATCTCCTTGCGCACGTACACGGGCGCACCGTAGAGCTCGAGGGCCTTTTCGACGACGTCGACGGCGCGGTCCACGCCGGCGCAGTATCCGCGGGGAGCCGCCAAGAGGATGCGGCCGTTGCCCTCACCGTGGGAGGAGGGCAGGGGGGACTCGGCACTGGCGCGCAGGTCGACGTTTTCATTCATGCGTCCACCCTAGCGCCCACGGCCCGGGGCGTGCGCGCGCTCGTGACAATCCCACACGCTCCTCATCGACGAGGCCGGGGCTGTCCACAGGCGCACGCTGCGGCAGCGCGGCGGGGACTTTCCTGTGGCATGCTGAGTGGCGTGACAATGCCTCTTACCCCTGCTGCGCCACCTCCGGGCGGCTCGCCCCAGCCTCGTCCGCCCGCCGCGAAGGCCGCCGATACGACGCGCGATAATCCGTGGCCGCTGCGCAGGCTGACGGAGAACATCAAGGTGTACGTGGACCGCATGAGCCCCCTGTGGGTGGAGGGCCAGGTCGTCGAGTACAAGGTGCGCCCGGGCGCGAAGATGCACTTTTTGACGCTGCGTGACCTCGAGACCGACACGTCGATGACGGTCACCGCGTGGGCGGGCGTCATGGATTCCACGCCCCTGACCGAGGGCGCGCGCGTGGTGACGCGCGTGAAGCCGGTGTTCTGGGAGCGTTCGGGCCGACTGAACCTGCAGGCCGCAGAGATCCACCTGCAGGGCGTGGGTGATCTGCTGGCCCAGATTGAGGCGCTGCGCGCCCGCCTGGCCGCAGAGGGCCTGTTTGCGGACGCCCGCAAGAAGCCGCTTCCGTTCCTTCCGCGCACGATCGGCCTGATCTGCGGCCGCAACGCGAAGGCGAAGGACGACGTGGTCGTGAACGCGTCGGATCGCTGGCCGAGCGCGCGCTTTGAGATCCGCGAGGTCGCCGTGCAGGGCGATCACTGCGTGCCCGAGGTGGGCCGCGCCCTCCTCGAACTGGACGCCATGGACGAGGTCGACGTCATCGTCATCGCGCGCGGTGGCGGCGCGGTCGAAGACCTCCTCCCCTTCTCCGACGAGCGCCTCGTGCGCGCCGTCGCGGACGCCCGCACGCCCATCGTCTCCGCGATCGGCCACGAGGGCGACTCTCCCCTGCTGGACCTGGTGGCCGACTACCGCGCCTCGACCCCGACGGACGCGGCTCGCCGCATCGTGCCGGACCGCGCCCGCGAGCGCGACGGCATCTCCCAGGCGCTGACCCGCATGCGCGGGGCGCTGGGGGCGCGCCTGGCGACGGAGCGATCGAACCTGACGCTGATCGCGTCACGCCCGGTGCTCCAGGGCCCGGAGGCCATCGTCGAGGGGCACCGCGTGGCCCTGACACAGCGGGTCACCGCAATGCGATCGGCGATCGAGCGCCGGCTCGCCTCGGAGCGCCAGCAGCTCACGCGCTCGCGCGCGACGCTCACCGCCCTGTCCCCGCAGGCCACACTGGACCGCGGCTACGCGCTGCTGAAGACCCCCTCGGGCGCGCTCATCACGTCCTCGGCGCAGATCAAGAAGGGCGACCTGATCGAAGGCATCCTCGCGTCGGGCCGCATGGTCGCCCAGGTCGTCGGCGCCACGAACCCCGCCCCTCCCGCGGACGCGCCCGACACAGGCGCGTGACCGGTGGGGCTCGCCCCGGCCTCGTCCCCCGTACCTCCCACTCAAAGGAACACAGAAATGACCACGAACGACCAGCTCCCCGATCCCCAGTCCCTCGGCTACGAGGAGGCGCGCGACGAGCTCGTGCGTATCGTCCAGACCCTCGAGGGCGGACAGGCACCCCTCGAGGACACTCTCACGATGTGGGAGCGCGGCGAGGCCTTGGCCGCCCGCTGTTCCCAGATCCTGGATGGAGCCCAGGAGCGTCTTTCTGGACGCACCTCCACCCCCTCCCCCGAAGCGCGCTAATGTACATTCTGTAGATCCGCTCACACGCAGGTGAGGAGACGCCATGACGGTGCAATCTGGCCCCCACATTCTCGCGATCGGCGAGGCGCTTATCGACGTCGTCATCACGCACGAGCAGCCCGACTTCCCCGTCGAGATCCCCGGAGGCTCTCCCGCGAACGTCGCCCTCACGCTGGGGCGTCTGGACCGGCCGGTGGCGCTGGCGACCTGGATCGGTCTGGACGAGCGCGGCCGCCTCATCGACTTCCACATGAACGATTCCGGCGTGCACGTCACCGCTGCCTCGCGCGGCGCCTCGCACACGTCGACGGCGCTGGCACGCCTGGACGAGTCGGGCGCAGCCTCCTACACCTTCGACCTGGAGTGGGCGCCGACTCCGCCGATCAAGGTTCCACCTACCGCTCAGATCCTTGAGGCCGGTTCGATCTCCGCCATCATCGAACCCGGTGCTTCCGCGGTCCTCGATGCGCTGACCCGAGGACGCGAGCATGCGCTCGTGTGCTTCGATCCGAACGCGCGCCCCTCGATCATGGGCGAACCGGAGGCGGCGCTCGCCTCCCTCGAGCGTTTTATCGCACTGGCGGACGTCGTCAAGGTGTCGGATGAGGACATCGAGTGGTTGACGGGCGGCGCTCCCATCGACGAGGTCGTGGATCGTTGGCTGGGTATGGGACCGTCGCTCGTGGTGGTCACGCGCGGCAAGCATGGCAGCGACGTCGCCACCGCCTCGGGCCTGCGCTTCACGAAGACCCCCGCGGACGTCCCAGTCGTCGACACGGTCGGCGCGGGGGACTCCTTCATGGGCGGCATCATCGACGCCATGTGGGGCATGGGGTTGCGTGGCGCAGACGCTCGCGAGACTCTGCGTACCCTGCCCGAGGAGCAGGTCCGCGCGATCATCGACCGCGCGAGCGCCGTGTCCGACGTGACGGTGTCGCGCAAGGGCGCGAACCCGCCCTGGGCACACGAACTCGCCTGATTCCAGCACACACGTTCACGAGGCCGGTCCCCCATCGGGGTCCGGCCTCGTCCGTTAGCTTGGTGGCGTTCTTCGGCGCGCGCTCACTTGCCCATGCGGCGCTCGCGCTGCGCGTAGGAGCGCAGGGCGCGCAGGAAGTCGACGCGACGGAAGTCCGGCCAGTAGACCTCGCAGAAGTAGTACTCGGAGTGCACGGACTGCCACAGCATGAAGCCCGACAGGCGCTGTTCGCCGGAGGTGCGAATGACGAGGTCGGGGTCGGGCTGGTCCTTCGTGTACAGGTGGGCCGTAATATCCGCGTCCGTGAAGGAGTCGGCGAGCTCGTCGAGGGTCTTGCCCTGGGCGGAGGCCTCGCGCATCATGGCGCGCACGGCCTCGGTGATCTCGTGTCGGCCGCCGTAGCCAACCGCGATATTGACGGTCATTCCCTGCACGTCGGCGGTGCGCGCGACGGACGCACGCAGGTCCTCGGACACCTTCTCAGGCAGCAGAGACAGGTCGCCCACGACGGCCAGCTTCCAGCGCCCCTGGTCGGCCAGGAGCGAGACGGCCTCGCAGATGATGCGCAGCAGCTCGCCCAGCTCGCCGGCCTCGCGCGACAGGTTGTCGGTCGACAGGAGCCACAGCGTCACGATCGACACACCTGCATCGTCCGACCACTGGAGGAACTCACTGATCTTGCCCGCGCCCGCGCGGTGTCCCTGCGAGGCGGTTGCGCCCAGGGACTTTGCCCAGCGGCGGTTACCGTCCAGGATGACCCCGATGTGGGCGGGGACGGCGGCGTCAGACAACTCAGCTTTGAGGCGACGCTCGTACATGTCGTAGAGCATGTTCCACTGGGCCATGGTGTCCCTCCTGATGCTGTCGCACCCCGCGGTGCAGCGTAGTCTTATGCCATTAAGGTTATCGCGCCCGGGGACGCAGGGAAACAGAAGTACTCTCGGAGTGCGAGAACACGCCTGTCACAATAAGTTACGGCGTAGTAACCTACGGACTCGTAAGAAATGTTGACAGCTCGATCGGGGGACGAATGAACATCGCATCGCTCACGCCCAAGGAGTGGTTCTCGGGCCAGCTCGTGCAGATCAAGCCGAAGCTGCGCGGATGGCTACACCTGGGCGCTACCCCGCTGTCTCTCGCCGCATCCATCGTCCTCGTCTGCCTGGCACCCACGACGGCGACGAAGATCGGATCCGCCGTCTACCTGGCATGCTCCCTCATCCTCTTCGGCGTCTCCGCCACCTACCACCGCTTCTACTGGGCGCCTCGCTGGGAGATCATGTGGAAGCGCCTGGACCACTCCAACATCTTCCTGCTCATCGCGGGTACGTACACGCCGATCACGATCGCTCTCCTGGAGCGATCCGACGCAACCGTCCTCCTGTCGGTCGTCTGGGGCGGGGCGCTCGTCGGCATCCTCCTCAATCTCTTTTGGCCCACCGCCCCGCGCTGGCTGACCACGCTCGTCTACGTCGCGCTCGGGTGGGTCGCAGTCTGGTACCTGCCCCAGCTGTGGGCGGGCGGCGGCCCGGTCGTCGTCTGGCTCATCGTCGCCGGAGGCGTCCTCTACACACTCGGCGCGGTCGTCTACGGCACGAAGAAGCCTGACCCCTCCCCCGCCTGGTTCGGCTTCCACGAGATCTTCCACGCCTTCACCGTCGCCGCGTGGGTCTGCCACTGCGTCGCCGTCTACCTGGCAGTCTTGAATTCCTGACTCGCCACCCAGGCGCCCAACACCCGAGGCCTGGCGCAATGTTGCTACACTCGACACCATGCGCGCCGGCACCCGTGTCGGCGCTCGATTACTGACACGTCATTGGAGGAACCATGGCTGACACACAGTGGCTCACGCAGGCCCAGTACGACCTGCTCGCGAACGAGCTGAAGGAGCGCGTCGAGGTCAAGCGCGTCGAAATCGCGCGCCTCATCGATGCCGCCCGCCAGGAGGGCGACCTGCGCGAGAACGGCGGCTACCACGCCGCGCGCAACGAGCAGTCCATGAACGAGACCCGCATCCAGGCCCTCCAGGAGATGCTTGAGCACGCCGAGGTCGGCGAGACCCCCGCCGACGACGGCATCGTCGAGCCCGGCATGGTCGTCACCGCCCTGGTCGCCGGCCGCGAACAGAAGTTCCTGCTCGGTTCGCGCGACGCCGGCGGCGACCTGGGCATCCAGGTCTTCTCCGCCCAGGCTCCCCTGGGTGCCGCTGTCATCGGTCACAAGGCCGGCGACAAGCTCTCCTTCGAGGCCCCCACGGGCCGCATGATCGACGTCGAGATCATCGAGGCCGTGCCCTTCGAAGGCTGAGCCATAGCGCAGAGGCCCCCACGGCCTCGCCCCCAATCAATACGTAGCGGGTCCCACCAATAGGTGGGACCCGCTTCTATCGTCAACACGCGCGCGAGTCTCAGGCCTCCACGTGGGGCGTCGGAGGCTCGCCAGACTTCTCGTTCTCGGTGGCCGCGGGCGCTTCCGCGGAATCCCCCTTCTCAGCCTCCGCATGGACCTCGACGTGAGCGTCCAGCGACGCCACGACCTCTTCCTCACCAGCCTGCTCGCGGGTCACGTACGGGCGCGTATCGGGCTTACCCGCGTAGGAGGCCGCGATCTCCTCCTCAAGGGCGCCAGGAGGGCCACCCGGGCGGTCCTCAGCCGTCGCCAGCTCAGGCATCGGGTCGTAGCCGTGCAGGTACATGACGGTCGCGTTGATAAAGGCCGCGATCGGCACTGAGAAGATCGCACCGGCAATGCCAGCGATCGCAGATCCCGCGGTGATGACCAGCATGACGGCCACGGGGTGCAAGGACACCGCGTTCGACATCATGAAGGGCTGCAGAATGTTGGACTCGATCTGCTGGACGACCAGGATGATCACCAGCATGATGATCGCCTTCGTCAGGCCACCATTAACGGCCGCGACCAGCACCGCGATCACGCCCGAGGTCAGAGCACCCAGGATCGGAACGAAGGCAGCAAAGAACGTGATGACGCCAATCGGGATGGCCAGAGGTACACCCAGGAAGAACGCGCCCAGCGCGATACCGATCGCGTCGATGGCCGCCACCTGAATCTGCGTACGCACGTAAGAGCCGAAGGTCGCCCATCCGCGAATCGCACTCTCGTGGACGGGGACGCGCGCGGGGGCGGGCAGCAGGCGCACGCACCACAGCCAAATCGAGCGCCCCTCCTTCAAGAAGAAGAACAGGCAGAACAGCATCGTCAGGCCGGACGTGGCCAGCGTGCCCACCGAGGAGGTGATGTTCAGGGCGCCAGTCGCCAGCGTTTCCTTGTTCGTGTTGAGCCAGTTGACCAACTCGGTTCGCAGCTGTTCAGCCGCGGACGTCAGGACGGTCGTATCAATCTTGAGGGGGCCATTCTGCAGGAACTCGTTGTGCAGGATCGCATCGAGCAGGGCGCGGAAACCATCCGCGGCCTGCGTCGCCAACTGCGGGACCTGCTGAATGAGTTCGGCGGCCGCCTGGCTCAGCGCGCCGGCGACGGCCGCGAAGAAGACGAGTAGGCCGACGGTCGCAGCCAGCGACGCTGGGAGGTGCAGACGGCGCCGCATCCAGGACACGAGGGGTTCCAGAAGCACGGCCACCGTCAGCGCAATCGCCACCGGCATGATGACGATCGTCAGGCGCGCGATACCCCACAGGACGGCCATCACCAGGCCGAGAACGACCAGGGTGCGCCACGAGAACGCGGCGGCCACGCGCAGGGTCCGCGGGACGGCGAGGGTCACATCACGTTCATCCTCGTGTTCCTCGCGCACCGACACCATAACGGGGGCGGGCGCGGGTCCGTCAGCGTGCTTTGCGGGCAGCGCAGCGGAAAGCCTGCCCATGAGGTCGGATAGTTTCCAGCGCGGCTGTTCCTGAGTTGCGGCCACGGTCCCTCCTTTTCGTTCACCCACAAGCGTACCCGCCCGCTGCCTCATTTCCGTCCGCGCAGCGCGCCATGTATGCGGTTAGTGGCGCATACTGTCTGGCATGAACAACATCTTCACTCTCGCACGCACGGATGTAGCGCCCACGACGCACGCGGTCCTTGGCTCGAACATGAGGGCCGAGGCCGAAGCAGGCCAGGAGGTCATCTACCTGGCAGCGGGGTGCTTCTGGGGCGTCGAGAAAGCCCTGTGGAACGCGCCCGGAGTCGTCACCACCGCGACGGGGTACATGGGCGGACATACCCCCGATCCCACCTACGAGCAGGTCTGCTCTCATACGACGGGCCACGCGGAGACCGTGCGCGTCGTCTTCGACACGTCACTGACGAGCGCCGCCGATCTGATTCGTCTCTTCTTTGAGATCCACGACCCCACTCAGGTTGGCGGCCAGGGCAACGACATCGGAGACCAGTACCGCTCACAGATCTGGACAACGACACCGGAGCAGCTGCACGACGCGACCGCCCTGCGCGCGGCCTACCAGGAGGTCCTCTCCGCACGAGGCTTCGGGCCCATCCAGACCGTTCTCTCCGCCGCGCCCGATACCGATTCCAACGCGCGATTCTGGTACGCCGAGGACTATCACCAGCAGTACCTGTTCAAGAATCCGGGCGGCTACGAATGCCACGCACGCACGGGCGTCGCCTGCCCGGCTCTGCCCAGCGAGTAGCGGGCATGTCGGACCACACATGAAACGGGGGCGGGTCGGCACATGCGTGCCG
>NZ_JASONN010000227.1:0-289 GCF_030217285.1 Pauljensenia sp. UMB3104
TATGACACCAGGGGTCATGGCGGGGGTTTGGCAGCATTAGGAGCCTCCCTTCAGCGTGTCGCCGGCGTGTCGCGCCCCTAATGATGCAAATCCCCCGTTTGGTGGCGGTGATGTCACGGTTCGGGGCGGTAAGGCGCCCAAATCGCAGACCACCTCGGTGAAAAACATTGAAAATGGGGTATTGCGGCTGAGGTGGTCTGCGTTTTGGGCACAACGGTGCCTGGCCTGGTGTGTTGGTCGCACGCAAACCGCTGAATATGCACGTCACCCCCTTGATACGCACGTAAAC
>NZ_JASONN010000228.1:0-288 GCF_030217285.1 Pauljensenia sp. UMB3104
TCTTGGTGTTGGTGGAATGTTACTGACACAAACGTTTGTCAATATTGGAGGAATTTCCGGTTTGATTCCTTCGACGGGTGTCACCTTCCCATTCTTGTCACAAGGTGGAAATAGTTTGTTAGTATTATCCGTAGCGATTGCTTTTGTTTTAAACATTGATGCCAATGAAAAACGAGAAAGTTTGTATAGAGAAATCGAAGAAACCAATCACGGTTTAAGAATTATTCGCTAACGTTAGATTGAGCAAAAGCTTATTGAAAGGTGTAGATTATGTCACTTCAAAAATTA
>NZ_JASONN010000229.1:0-288 GCF_030217285.1 Pauljensenia sp. UMB3104
GTAGTCGGTTTTGAGCCAGTGGTAGGGGCTGTCGGGGTTTGTGGTTCCGAGTAGTTGGGAGCCGTCTAGGCTGAGGCGGGATAGGAGCATGCGGAAGAAGGAGTCTGGGAGGACTGTTACTTCGTCTGCGTAGGCTAGGGCGACTGTTGCGCCGCGGATTTTTGTTTCTGCTGATTGGTCGTTGGCTCCGACTATGCTGACGGGTTTGCCGAGTATTTTTGCGGTTGGTGCGCCTTGCCTGTAGTTGATGGCTTTGGCTAGCCAGGCTAGTTCGGGGGTGGAGATTAT
>NZ_JASONN010000230.1:0-288 GCF_030217285.1 Pauljensenia sp. UMB3104
TCGTGTACGTCTTCAACTCATCCCACGTCATCTGAGCAATCAGACCAGAACCGTTGTACACGCGATCGATCATCGGATCATGGTGGACAACAACCTTGCCATCAGCGGTCAGATGAACATCGGTTTCAATGTGGCGGATACCGAGCTGACGTGCATCAGCGAATGCCTCAAGCGAGTTTTCAGGCGCGACCTCGTTGCCTCCCCTGTGGGCAAGAATGATCGGCCCGACGCGAGAAGAAACCGGGATCATGAACAAGCCTGCTCTCCGAAATAAACTGCGCCAACTTC
>NZ_JASONN010000231.1:0-288 GCF_030217285.1 Pauljensenia sp. UMB3104
AGAATCCGCCGATTGTCGGCGTGAAGCATCCGCCGATTGGTGGCGTGAAGAGAGGGAAAACCACGTGAGTGAAGCGCAAAAGGATCTGCGGGACGTCATCGTAGAGGCAGCGATCGACAAGTTGGCGACGGATCCGGTGGCGGTGGACGTGGGGAATCGTCTGGCGTTGGCTGAGTCATTTCTGATTTTTTCTGCTCCTACGGATCGTCAGGTGCGCGCGATCGATGAAGAAATCATGGATCAGACGGCGAAGCAGCTGGGTGTGAAGCCCGATCGCATCGAGGGGCG
>NZ_JASONN010000232.1:0-288 GCF_030217285.1 Pauljensenia sp. UMB3104
GTAGCCGTGACAACCGCAAACATTACGAGTCCTTGCCATACTGAATATGCCCAGATACCTCTTCCCCGACCGATCCGATCAAACGGTCGTCGTCACGACGGGGAAGATGCGGTGATAGAACCTGCATCAGAGCATCCAACATCCTAACCACTACATGTTTTTCGAATATGGCTGCCCTAATTTTCCTTCGAACGAATATGAGTGGGTCTTCAGCAGTTGTCGCAGAAAAAGCCAGCGGTATGGTCATAGTTGGTTTATACAGATCAGCTAAATCAAAAAGTAATGATC
>NZ_JASONN010000233.1:0-288 GCF_030217285.1 Pauljensenia sp. UMB3104
GATAATTTCGCGGGCTCCCTGGTGGGTGGGGATAGGGTCCGGGTCAAACTGTGCTACTGGCGGAGTGGGCTGGCCAAATTCTTCGCTTCGCCCAGCCGGATGCTGCGCGTTTATTTTGTGCAGCGGCGTGACGTTCGAGGGCGTCTCCTGCGGCGGGGAAGGTGGGGTAGCAATCGGGCCCCACCCATAATCCGCGTCAGCGGCAGGGGATGAATCAGCATCTGCCCACCCAGGCTCTTGTGGCGCCACTGGCGGTTCAGCTACCTGGGGCCATCCTGGCTGGTCTTC
>NZ_JASONN010000234.1:0-288 GCF_030217285.1 Pauljensenia sp. UMB3104
CCTTCGATACGCTTAGCTATTGCTGGTAGTCAGACTTTATATAGACGTAGATTCGGCCCTGCTCTGTCGCAATGTCAGGCGACAGTTGGACAGCCGAAATACCTAGCTGCTCACCAACGGCCTTGGCAGCTTCTGCAAGATCTTCAGAACCGTAGTAGACGGTAGTTTGATCCAGCACTGCGTCGGGCCTGTTCGATGCAGCCGAATCGGTGAACCCGTAGTTGATCAGCTTCTGCGCGGCCTCACCAGCTACCCCGTTTCCGGCGTCCACGTTGAATACCGAAACTG
>NZ_JASONN010000235.1:0-288 GCF_030217285.1 Pauljensenia sp. UMB3104
GTTTCGAAACTTTTAATACAGTCAATTTAACTTTTGAATGTAAACTGGCTGCCTTAAGTCACTGTTTATGATTTTATGCTTCCCATGCTCTTTAATTGCTTATTTGACCGCCCGTATGATAAAAACGGTATGCAAGGCATTGTTTTTACTCATAACATCTTTATTAGATTGCTCTGTTTTTTAGTGTCCAATGTTATGGGAACATTGTAGAATCCACACTTCAAAGTTCATTCATGTCAATCGATTCGTTCATTATTTAGATCTTAATAATCGAAGTCCATTTAGTAT
>NZ_JASONN010000236.1:0-288 GCF_030217285.1 Pauljensenia sp. UMB3104
CATGCGCACCACATACGACCTGGAAATGCTCAAAGAAATCGGATCGTGCGCGGGCATTGAAAACTATTCGCGTCATATCGATGGACGAGGTCCCGGCACTCCGCCCCATACGCTGATGGACTATTTTGCCGATGACTTTGTCCTGATCATCGACGAATCGCACGTGACAGTTCCGCAGATCGGTGCCATGTTCGAGGGCGATATGTCGCGCAAGCGTACCCTGGTCGATCATGGTTTCCGACTGCCCTCAGCAATGGACAACAGACCGTTGAAGTGGGACGAATTCGT
>NZ_JASONN010000023.1:0-34865 GCF_030217285.1 Pauljensenia sp. UMB3104
GGTTGATAGGCCAGAGGTGGAAGCACCGCGAGGTGCTCGTGAGCCGACTGGTACTAATGGGCCAACACTAAACAACAACCCAACAACGGGTGAAGCAAAACAACAGTGAACACACTGCCGCAACCACTATACAAACCACGATCAACCCACACCCCACCAAACACGGTGAGGGGAGTGTTGAACACCAAATCTTGTGGTGGTCATAGCACCGGGGAAACGCCCAGCCTCCATTCCGAACCTGGAAGCTAAGCCCGGCAGCGCCAATGGTACTGCAACCGCCAGGTTGTGGGAGAGTAGGACACCGCCACAACACACGTAAACGGAGGGCCTCACCCATCAGGGTGAGGCCCTCCGCGCATTTGTGCTCCACGACGATCTGCGCTGCGCCGGTGCTCGCAATGTTCATGGGACTTGTGTCCTAAGCAATAGCTATTCATCCTTGGCAGCAGGCTACCGAGCGCCTATAGTAGTTGATGTTTCAATAAGACTGTGAGAGGAAATATCATGGCTTCCGTTGCTATCGTTCTCGGTTCCGTGCGTCCCGGCCGCGCTGGCGAGCAGGTCGTTCGTTGGATTGAGGAGCAGGCGCGTCAGCTCGACGGCGTCTCCACCGTTTTCTTCGATCTGCGCGACTACCAGCTGCCGCTCTTTGCGGAGGAGATGCCCCCGTCGATGCAGGCCCCCGAGCTGCCCGAGGCTGTTCGTCTGCGCACGAACATCGAGGCGAACGACGCCGTTCTTTTCGTGACCCCCGAGTACAACCATTCGGTCTCCGCTGTTTTGAAGAACGCTATCGACTACCTGCCCCCGGCCGCGCTCAAGGACAAGGCTGTTGGTCTCGTCGGCTACTCGTGGTACGGCGCCGTCAAGCCCCTCGAGCATCTGCGTGAGATTGTGTCGACCTTTGGGGCCGACGTTCGCGACCAGCAGGTTGGCATCAACCTTGGCTCTGACTTCCAGGACGGCGTTTTCCAGCCCTCCGACGAGCTGAACGCTCAGATCCGCGAGCTCCTCGCATCGCTCGCCTGAGAAGGCTTCCTGAATGGCTTTTCACGGCTTGTCGCGGTGACGGCCTGATGGCGTCTCCGTCTGGCACGAGTGGTTGAACGTGCAACCGTGATGGGGCGGGGTTCAGGATGAAAGGGTGGGGCCCGGCAGGTAACTGCCGGGCCCCACCCTTTCTTAAGGGCGTCACTGGCGCGTCATTAGATCCACGAGGGGAGCCACATGTGTGCGCGCCAGAAGCTGTAGTCCACGACGTCCGCCCGCCATAGTGGCATAAAGTATGCCGCGCACGCGAGGATCATGATCGTCAGGACCGCTGCCAGTACCCAGCCCGTTAGCTCGGTGCGGCGGGGGAGTGGGGCGGTGAGGGGCTGGCCGTCGGCGGTGACCCACCCCGCCAGTATGGCGATGAGCCAGGCGACGGCGAGTGCCACGAACGGCGCGAAGGCGACGGTGTAGAACGTGAAGATCGTGCGGTGTGCGTAGGCAAGCCAGGGAACGTATAGGGCGATGTAGCCAAGCGTGATGACGCCGGTGCGCCAGTTGCGGTACCGCACCGTTGCCCAGAGGACGACGATGAGTGCGCCAATCCCGATCCACCACAGGAGTGGATTGCCGAGGGCGACAATGTCGGTCGCGCACGTCCCGGATGTGCATCCTGTGACCTCGGGTCCGTTTGCCCAGTGGAAGGATGTTGCACGGTACTGTGCGAGCCACGTGTAGGGGCTGGATTGGTAGGTGTGCGGCGTGCTGAGCCCGTTGTGGAATGTCCACATTTCCTTGTGGTAGAGCCACAGGTCTGCGAGTGAACCCGCGAAGCCCGGGATTCCTGATCGGCCGTGTCCGTGCGCGGCGGGGTGGGCAAACCATCCGAACCACGAGGCGATGTATGTCAGGATCGCTGTGGGAACCATGAGGATGAATGCCCACCAGATGTCGGCGAGGAGGGCGCCGCGGATGGGGGAGGGGTGACCGGCGCGCCAGCGGCATGTGACTTCGCGGAGGGCCACAAACAGGCCGAGGAAAGCGAGAGCGTAGATGCCCGACCACTTGACGGAGCAGGAGAGCCCCGCCAGGACTCCCGCTGCGAGCAGCCATGGACGGTTGCCCGCATTCGGGCCGATTGCGAAGGGGCGTCGGTCCTGGCGGATGAGGTAGGTGCGCAGGTCGGACCACCCCTGCCTCGGTGCGCCCAGGCCGTCCCAGTCGCGTAGCTTAGCCAGCAGGCGCGGTCGGGATGTTTCCTGGTCCTTGACGACGCACAGGAATGCGGCCAGGGCGAACATCGTGAGGAAGCCGTCGAGGATGGATGTGCGGCTCATGACGATCGCCATGCCGTCGGTCGCCAGGAAGAGGCCAGCCAGGAGCGTCAGTGCTGGCGTGCGGAAGAGATTCTGGGCGAGTCGGCACAGAAGGAAGACGGTGATGATGCCGCAGATGGCGGCGGCGATGCGCCAGCCGACGGGGTCTGCCTGACCGAAAATCTTCATACCCAGCGCGATCAGCCACTTGCCGGTGGGCGGGTGCACCGGGTATCCGCCCACCGTGGACAGGCCGGAGACGTCGCCGGCGGCGAATGCTGCGTCGACGTCCTTGGCCCATGTTCCCTCGTACCCGAGGGTGAGGAGTGACCACGCGTCCTTCACGTAATAGGTCTCGTCGAAGATCAGCGTGCGGACGTTATCGAGGCCGGGGAGCCTGATGACGGCCGCGAGGATCGTCGCGATCGCGGTGGCGACCCATCCGGCCGCCGGAGTGGTCAGGCGATCCGCCCATCGCGGATGGCGCGGGGGAAGGGGGAGCTCGGAGGCAGGTGGGGTCGTCGAGTCGGCGTCAGGGGCCTCGGGGTGCTGTTTCTCGACAGAGGCGTCGACTGTCGTCTCCTGCTCGAGGGGCTGCGTAGCCTCGTCGATCGTGTCGTTGTGTGTGTTCGCTGTATCCATCGCATCCGAGTCTAGCGGCCTCCTCGCGGCACAAGAACCGCGGTGCACATTCGCTCGCGCGTTCGGGGAGGATGTGCGGCGCAAGACTCTTGAGAATTGTTCTCGCTTGTGGCTATAATTTCGTGTACCCGAAAATTGCGTAGGAGCAATGATGTTTTCCTCAACAACGCGCAGCTTGGCCGCTGCCGCCGGGCTGGCAATGGCGACCGCCTCGCTGGCTGCGTGCACGCCCTCCTCCTCGGCCCACGGCCTCGCGGTCGTTGCCACGACCACGCAGATCTGCGACTACGTCACGCAGATCGCTGCTCATTCTGCCGACATTTCCCTCGACAAGACCGACGCTGCCGGAAAGAATAGCCACGTCGGCGCGCAGAACGACGGCGCCGCTCTCACCATGAGCCTGACCTGCCTGCTCGCCCCCAACGCATCCGCGCACGAGCACGAGATGACCCCCGCGCAGACCTCAGCGCTCGCGCAGGCCGACGTCATGGCGGTCTCCGGCGTCGACCTCGAGCACTTCCTCGACGACGCGGTCGCCTCCTCCGGCTTCAAGGGGCGCATGGTCGTCACCTCTGGAGTCCTGACTGCCGCCGACGTCGACAACCCGGGTACTCCCGACCCCGAGGGCCCCTACACGATTGATCGCGGAAGCGAACGCGTGGACGTCGCCCCGTGGCCGTTCCCGCCGGAGGAAGCGGGCGAGGAACCCGAGTTCCGCTTCGACCCGCACGTGTGGACTTCGCCGAAGGGCGCTCGCGTCCAGGTCGCTAACCTCGGCGCGGGCCTCGCGGCCGCGGCACCCGACGCCGCCTCGTCAATCAACGCAGCCACGGCCTCGTACCTGGAGGAGATTGACGCGCTCGATAAATGGACCGCCGAGGCCATCGAGACTGTGCCGGAGGGACAGCGCGTCCTCTTCACCTCCCACGACGCGTTCGGCTACTTCTCGAGGGACTACGGGATCCGCTTCATTGGCGCCGCCCTGTCCGACTTCAACGAGCAGCAGGACGCCACCGCCGACCACATCGCCAAGGCCGTCGCGGCCGTCAAGGAGTCCGGAGCGGTCGCGCTCTTCGCCGAAAACTCCAACAACTCCAAGTCCATCGAGGCGATTGCTCGCGCGGCCGGCGTGACCCCCATCGTGGGCGAGGACGCCATGTACGGCGACTCGCTGGGACCGGATGGCTCCGAGGGAGCCACCTACGTCGGCTCGATCATCCACAACGTGCGCGCCGTGACGCAGGCGTGGGGCGGCACCGTCCCGCAGCTGCCCGAACGGCTGAAGGACCAGTGATGGCACGGCTCGTCTCCTTTCACGACGCGGCGCTGGGGTATGGGAATACCCCGGCGCTGACCGGCCTGACCCTCGACGTGTTCGGGGGCCAGGCCCTCGCCCTTGTCGGCCCCAACGGAGGGGGCAAGACGACCCTCATGCGAGGTATCGTCGGCGGCTGCTCGGTTCTGTCCGGCAGCGTTGAGGTCGATGCAACGCGCATCGGCCTCGTGCCGCAGAGCGCCGACCTGGACCTTACCTTCCCAGTGAGCGCCGCCGAGGTCGTCACGATGGGACTCATCGCCGAGGCCGGCTGGGGCAGGCGCATCACCTCGGACATGCGCGCGCGGGTGAGCGCTGCCCTCGAGCGGGTGAACCTCAGCGACCGGGCGACCCACCGCTTCGGGACGCTCAGTGGGGGCCAGCGCCAGCGTGTCCTCGTCGCACGCGCCCTCGTTGCGCGCCCCGAGCTGGTCATGATGGACGAACCCTTCAACGGCCTCGACGCGCCCAGCCGCGACATCATCACGGGTCTCATCGCGGACCTGACAGCCGACGGCGTCGGCGTCATCGTGTCCACGCACGACCTGTCCCTCGCGCGCGACGTGTGCTCCCAGGCGTGCGTGCTCGCCTCCCGCCTCGTCGCCCTGGGGTCCACCGACGAAGCCCTCGCCCCCGAGGTCTTGGCGCGCGCCTACGGATCGAGCGCCGACGAGGCGATTGCGTCCCTGTCATGATCGCCCCCTACCTGGCGCGCCCTCTCGTTGTCCTTGGCCTGCTCGCGCTCGCGGTGGGACCGGCCTCGACGCTGGTCAACCTGCGCCGCGCCGAGTTCAGCGCTGAAACGATGGTCCACGGTGTCTTTCCCGGCATTGTCGTCGGCATGGCCCTTGGCGGGCGCGACGCGATCATCCCGGGCGGTGCCGTGTGCGCGGCCCTCATCGCGGCGGCGCTGACGGCGGCCTCGCGCAAACAGCGCCACTCCGAGGCGACGACCGCGGTCCTGCTCACCGCCTTCTTCTCCCTGGGCATCGTCATCTCCCTACGCATCGGGGACATGTCCGGGCAGCTCGAATCCCTCATGTTCGGCCGTCTCCTGGATATCACGCCCTCTCGATTGTCGGTGAGTGCTCTGGTCCTCGTGGTTGCGACCGCCCTGCTTGCCCTCACCTGGCGCGCACAGGTCGCGGTGGCCTTCGACCGCGAGGCCGCGCACGTTAGCGGCATCCCGGTCACCTGGATTGACATCGCTTTTAACGCGGCGCTCGGCGCGATCGTCGTCGCCGCGTCGACGGCCGTCGGGGTCCTCCTCGTCGTCGGATATCTTGTCGTGCCCGGAGCCTTCGGTCGCCTGCTCGCGTCGGGCCCACGCTCGATGGCGCTCCTGGCCGGCGCCTGCGCGCTCGTCGGGGGATGGGCCGGATTTGGCATCTCCCTCCTGCGTGCGCCGCGCCCGCTCTCCCCGCAGGCGTGCGTCGCCATGGGGGTCCTTGTCTGCTTCGCTGCCGCCTGCGCCATCCGCGGGATCCGCGGCCGGCGTGCCCAAGCGGTCGGAGCCGCGCGTGAAACGTCGCGTGAAACGACCGTGAGTGCCCGGGGAGGGGATCAGTCGTGATCGCCAGCCTCCTCCTGTACCCCGCGCTGCACGTGACGATCATCGGGGCCCTGGGCGGCCTCGTCGGCGCCTTCGCCTACCTGGACCGGCGCATCTTCTTCGCCGAATCCGTTACGCACGGGACCTTCCCCGGCGCGGTCCTCGGCGTGGTCATCGCAGCCGCCCTCGGATTCGGGCACTCCGGTATGTCGGCGGCGCTCTACGTTGGAGCGTTCCTTGGGACGATCCCGCTCGTCGCCCTCATGCGCTGGCTCGCCACGATCCCCGGCATCTCCAGCCAAGGAGCGGCCGGCATCGTGCTGACCGCGGGTTTTGCTTCCGGTTACTTCCTAGCGACCTGGTTCAAGCCCCTGCCCCTCGCGGTCAATTCTTTCCTGACCGGCTCCGTCATGACGGTCTCGCCAGCTGACGTCGCCTGGGCCGGTGCCGTCTTCGCGGTCGCCCTTCTTGTCGTGATGCTGGGCGGGCGCCAGCTGATTGCCCACTGCTTCGACCCCTCTAGCCCAGCCGCAGCCGCGCGGGCCTCTCGCCACGAACTCGTCATCCTCGGCCTCATCCTCGCCTCGGTCACCGTGGCGATCCCGGCGGTTGGAACGATCCTGTCGATCGCACTCATTGCCGCGCCAGCCGCCGCGCTCGCGCCCCTCGTGCGTAGCTCGCGCGCCTTCCTCATCGGCTGCCCTCTGCTGGGCGCGCTCCTGGGGATCTCCGGCCTCGCCATTGCCGTCCCCGCGCGCCTGAGCGCAGGCGGAACCATCGCGCTCCTGTGCGCCGCGTGCGTCCTCGCCTCGCGCGTCCCCCAATGGCGGGCGGGTACGACGCGGACGCGCCGTGCGCGCGCGGACAAGCAGTGAGACGATACGGGCATGGACGCAGCGATCGACACCGCCCCCGACCACGACTCTTCCGTCAACGTGCAGGAGCGACGCGCACGCGAACTCTACCGCCAGGAGGCGGGGACGATCCTGCTGGCTGCCACGCCCATCGGTGACGTGCGTGATGCATCCCCGCGCGTCGTCGCCGCTCTCGAAGGGGCGGACATCGTCGCCGCCGAGGACACGCGCCGCGCGCTCGCCCTGGCGTCGCGCCTGGGCATCAAGCTGGGCGGCCGACTGATCGCCCTGCACGACCATAACGAGGCCGACAAGGCCTCGGGTATCGTCGAGGCCGCCAAGGGTGGGGCGCGCGTCGTCTTCGTCTCCGACGCGGGCATGCCCACGGTCTCCGACCCGGGATTCCGGCTGGCTCGCGCCGCCATCGAAGCGGGCGTTCCCCTGTCCGTCCTGCCCGGTCCCTCCGCGCCGCTCGTCGCCCTCGCGCTGTCTGGCCTGCCCTCCGACCGCTTCGCCTTCGAAGGATTCCTGCCGCGCAAGGACGGGGAAGCCACGCGCTACCTGCAGGACCTGGCCACCGACCCGCACACGCTGATCTTCTTCGAATCGCCCAGGCGCGCGGCCGCCACGCTCACGCGCATGGCGCAGGTGCTGGGCGCCGACCGCAGCGCCGCACTGTGCCGCGAGCTCACAAAAGACTACGAGGAGGTGCGCCGCGGCACGCTCGGCCAGCTCGCGGCCGGCGCCGACGACGTCCTCGGCGAAGTAACGATCGTCGTCGCCGGATACGAGCGCAGCGCGCGCGCCGAAGACCACGTCGGCGCGGTCCTCGCGCTCGCGGCGGAAGGGATGCGCCTCAAAGACGCCGCGGCCGAGGTAGCCGCGGCGACGGGCGCGCGCAAGAACGACCTCTACAAGGCCGCCCTCGCCGCGCGCTAAAAACGAGGCCGGGGAGCCTCAGACGAGCGAGACGCCCTCGGTTGTCATCCACTCGCGAGCCACCGCGCCCAGTTCCTCGGTCACGGGCGCGGTCAGCTCGCGCAGGACACGCGTCGGGAATCCGGCGTGGACAGCATCCACAGCCGTGGACGCAACGCAGTGCGACTCCGCCAGGCCCACGACATCCACATCCGTGATGCCGGCGTCGCGCAGCGCCTCCTCCAGCGTCTTCCCATCCTCGGTCGTTCCCTCGAAGCCCGAGTAAGCAGCCTTGTACTGGCCCTTCTTGACCGTCACATCCGCGTTCACGTTCGCGAGCGCCGGGTGCAGCTCGGCCTCGTCCGTGCCGGCCACGCCGTGCGGGGGCCACGTGTCTACGAAATCCGGGTTCTCCGAGAAGTGCTCGCCCGGATCGATGTGCCAATCCTGCGTGGTCACGATCAGCTGATACTCGTCGCGGTGCGCGTCCACGTAGGCGGCCACGGCCTCGGCGATAGCGTTACCGCCCGTCACCGGGAGGGCACCGCCTTCGCAGAACGTGGGCTGAACGTCGACAATGATGAGAGCGCGGGGCATGAGACCTCCCAGAAAATTCAGTGATTTCCTCAAGAATATCACCCCGGTCACAGTCACCCAAGGGGTGTTTCAATTCCTCGCGATGCGGCCGGTTCCCCGTTCGTGAGCGCTACGCAGTATTGTTAGGGGCTATGAGTCGTATTCTGTCCGCCGTCGCATGGCCCTACGCCAACGGCCCCCGTCATATTGGCCACGTTGCGGGATTCGGTGTCCCCTCCGACGTTTTCTCCCGGTACATGCGAATGGCCGGCCACGACGTCCTCATGGTCTCCGGCACCGATGAACACGGAACCCCCATCCTGGTGGCCGCCGACGGCGCTGGCATGAGCGCCCGCGAACTCGCCGACCGCAACAACCGCCTCATCGTCGAGGACCTCGTGGCGCTCGGCCTGTCCTACGACCTCTTCACCCGCACGACCGCCGGTAACCACTACCGCGTCGTCCAGGACATGTTCGCCACCGTGCGCGACAACGGCTACATGATCGAGCAGGTCACGCGTGCCGCCATCTCTCCGTCCACCGGCCGCACCCTGCCCGACCGCTACATTGAGGGCACCTGTCCGATCTGTGGCGCCGAGGGCGCGCGTGGCGATCAGTGCGACAACTGCGGCAACCAGATGGACCCGACCGAGCTCATCAACCCGCACTCGCGCATCAACGGTGAGACCCCCAAGTTCGTGGAGTCCGTCCACTACTTCCTCGACCTGCCCGCCCTCGCCGAGGCCCTGTCCGCCTGGCTCGACGAGCGCGAGAAGTCCGGCACCTGGCGTCCCAACGTCATCAAGTTCTCCCAGAACTTCCTCGAGGACATCCGCCCCCGCGCGATGACGCGCGACATCGACTGGGGTATCCCGGTCCCCGGCTGGGAGGACCAGCCCACCAAGCGTCTCTACGTGTGGTTCGACGCCGTCATCGGCTACCTGAGTGCCTCCATCGAGTGGGCGCGCCGCACCGGCGACCCCGAGGCCTGGCGCAAGTGGTGGAACGACCCCGAGGCCCTGTCCTACTACTTCATGGGCAAGGACAACATCGTCTTCCACTCCCAGATCTGGCCCGCCGAGCTGCTCGGCTACAACGGCCAGGGTTCGAAGGGTGGCGCTCCCGGCGACCTGGGTGTCCTCAACCTGCCCACCGAGGTCGTCTCCTCCGAGTTCCTCACCATGGAGGGCAAGAAGTTCTCCTCCTCGCACGGCATCGTCATCTACGTGCGCGACTTCCTCTCGCGCTACCAGGCCGACGCCCTGCGCTACTTCATCAGCGCGGCGGGCCCCGAGACCTCGGACTCCGATTTCACGTGGGCCGAGTTCGTGCGCCGCACCAACGGTGAGCTTGTCGCCGGCTGGGGCAACCTGGTCAACCGCACCGCCTCCATGATCGCCAAGAAGTTCGGCGAGATCCCCGCCCCGGGTGAGCTTGAGGACATCGACCGCGCGCTCCTGGACGCCGTCGAGGCCGGTTTCGACACCGTCGGCAACCTGATCCGCCACCACCGCCAGAAGGCGGCGCTATCCGAGGCCATGCGCCTGGTGGGCGAGGCCAACAAGTACGTGACCGACACCGAGCCCTTCAAGCTCAAGGCCCCCGAGCAGCGCGAGCGCCTCGCGACGGTCCTGTGGACCCTCGCCCAGGCGGTGACGGACCTCAACCTCATGCTCTCCCCGTTCCTGCCCCACGCCGCCAACGACATCGACCGCGTCATGGGTGGTGCCGGCGAGATCGCGCCGATGCCTCGCATCGAAGAGGTCGCCGAGCTCGACCCGCAGGTCCTGCCCGCCGACTTCGAGGGCCGCGACGGCTACCCGATCATCACGGGCGACTACACGAACGTGCCCACCTGGGAGCGTCACCCGATCACGCCCGGCACCCCGATCGCCAAGCCCACGCCCGTGTTCGTCAAGCTCGACGAATCCATCGTCGAGGAGGAGCTTGCCCGCTACGCGGACGCTCACCCGGACGACGTGACGGGCGCCTGATCTGGGTTTTTCCTTGATATGTCGCCACTCGTGATGAGTGTGACGGACGTGTGAGCGCGCGCGGGCGGGACGGATGTGTCCCGCCCGCGCGCTCGTCTATCTGGGGGTGTTACCGTGAGGTTATGGCCGAAGATTTTCTCGCGTCCGCCCTCGCTGCCGAGGCCTCGTCGCGCGCCCCGCAAGATCCCGACTACCCGCTCTTTCACGTCGCGCCCCCGGTGGGCCGCCTGAACGACCCGAACGGCCTTATTGAGATCGGCGGGACGTATCACGCGTTCTTCCAGTACACGCCCGAGCACCCTCGCAAGCTCGTCTACTGGGGCCATGCCACCTCGCGCGACCTGACCCACTGGGACTACCATGCCCCCGCGATCCTGCCCGACACCCACCAGGACGCGAATGGTGCCTACTCGGGCACGGCGATCGAGGTCGGCGATCACGTCGAGCTGTGGTACACCGGCAACTACAAGGATCCCGAGACGGGGGAGCGCGAGGCCACCCAGTGCGTCGTCACCACGGCCGACATGGTCCACTTCGACAAGCAGGTGCCCCCGATCATCGACCGCCAGCCGGAGGGCTACACGGCGCATTTCCGTGATCCGCAGGTGTGGCGCGACGCGGACGGCTCCTACCGCATGCTGCTCGGCGTCCAGCGCGAGAACCTCACGGGCGCGGCCCTGCTCTACCGCTCCGCGGACCTGCGCGCGTGGGAGTGCGAGGGTGAGATGACCTTCCCCGACGCCGGCGGCGCCTTCGACGAGTTTGGCTACATGTGGGAGTGCCCCAACCTCGTGCGCCTGATCGACGAGAACTCTGGTGAGGCACGCGATGTCCTGATCTTCTGCCCGCAGGGTATCGCTCCTGATCGCGAGGGTTTCGAGAACGTCTTCCCGTGCATCGCCATCGTCGGCGAGCTCGTGGGCACCGAGTTCCGTGGGGCGGACGGTTCCTTCGAGGAGCTCGACCGCGGCACCGAGTTCTACGCACCCCAGATCATGGCCCGCTTCGCCTCCTCCTCGCCTGACGCGCCGACCCTCCTCTTCGGTTGGGCGGGTAACGCCGGGGAGGACGACCAGCCCTCCATCGCGACCGGCGGCTGGGTGCACTGCTTCACCGCCCCGCGCGCCCTGACCCTGCGTGGGGGCAGCGTCATCGCCCGCCCGTACCTGCCGGGCCTGCCCCTGGCGCCCGCCACACTCGAGGGTGTTCCCGGGGACGAGGCCGGGGCACGCATTGCGGAGCTCGCTGGGTCGCGCTCGTGGCGCCTCGCTTTCGACGCCTCCTACGACGGGGCCTTGTCCGTGCAGATCGGTTCCGGCTCCGGCCTGTCGATCACTCTGGAAGACGGACGCCTGAGCGTCGACCTGACGGGCACGCGCTACCCCCATGGCGGCCGCCGCGTCGTCACCCTGGAGGCGGGGGAGGCCAGCCGCGTCGAGATCCTCCACGACCGTTCCATCACCGAGATCTACCTGGGCGACGGCTCGCGCGTCTTCACGACCCGCAGCTTCCTGAACGGCGACGGCTCCGGCGTGACCCTCACGGGCGCCGCTTCCGTGACGAACGTGAGCGCCGCGCGCGCCGACTAAGCGACCCGCGCACGAGGCCGTGGCTGCTCAGGTGGCCCCGGCCTCGTCGTATGTGTGCGGTCTCTCATGCTCTGACCTGAGACGATCCCTCTCGTACCTTGCGTTCGCGGCTCGTTCGCCCGTAGTATGTCAATCGATTGCTACACACCGCCCAGCGCGGCGTAACAATGGCGTTGCGCGTGGGGTTTTCAGAAAGGAATGTGATCAGCGATGGATCACGCCAAGGTGGCAGGAGAGGTCGTCGAAGCAGTCGGCGGCGCCTCCAACATCAGCGCAGCAGCACACTGTGCAACCCGTCTCCGCCTGGTGATCGCGGACGAGTCCAAGATCAATCAGCAGGCCCTTGACGACAATGAAGATCTGAAGGGCACATTCGCCGCCGGCGGCATGTTCCAGATCATCGTCGGCCCCGGCGATGTCGACCAGGTGTACGCTCACATGGTCTCCGACCACGGCGTGCGCGAGGTCTCCAAGGATGAAGCCAAGGAAGAAGCCGAGGCTGGTGGCAACATCTTCTCGCGCTTCATCAAGATGATCGCCGACATCTTCGTTCCAGTCCTCCCGGCCCTGATCGCCGGTGGTCTCCTCATGGCCCTCCACTCGGTCCTCACGGCCGAGGGGCTTTTCGGCGAGCGGTCCGTCATCCAGATGTATCCGGCGATGACCGACTATGACGCGCTCATCAACCTCGTGTCATCCGCGGCCTTCGCGTTCCTGCCCGTACTCGTCGGTTTCTCGGCTGCCAAGCGCTTTGGAGGCAACACCTACCTGGGCGCCGCGATGGGTGCTGCCATGGTGTCGCCCTCGCTGCTGTCCGCCTACTCCATGACGGATGCCGCGGCCGCCGCCAAGTTCTGGGCCTACACGGACCAGTCCTCCGTGTGGCACCTCTTCGGCCTCGAGGTCAGCAAGGTCGGCTACCAGGCGATGGTCATCCCCACCCTGGTCGTTACCTGGATCATGTGCCTGATCGAAAAGAGTCTGCACAAGGTCCTCAAGGGCACCGCGGACTTCCTGCTGACCCCGCTCATCACCCTGCTGATCACCGGCTTCCTGGCCTTCGTCGTCGTCGGCCCCGTGACCCGCGAGCTCTCCAACTACCTGACCTACGGCATCAACTGGGCGTACACGACCCTCGGCATCTTTGGTGGGCTCATCTTCGGTTTCTTCTACAGCGCCATCGTTGTCACCGGCCTGCACCAGTCGTTCCCGGCCATCGAAATTCCGCTCCTGCCCTCCAATGGTGGCGTCGGCGACTTCATCTTCCCGATCGCCTCCATGGCGAACGTCGCGCAGGGCGCAGCCGCCCTGGCCGTCTTCTTCAAGACCCGCGACGCCAAGCTCAAGGGCCTGGCTGGCGCCGGTGGCGTGTCCGCCGTCTTCGGTATCACCGAGCCCGCGATCTTCGGCGTCAACCTGCGTCTGCGCTGGCCCTTCTACTGCGCGATGGTGTCCGCCGCCATCGGCTCGGCGGGCGTCGCCCTGCTGAACGTGCGCGGTCAGGCCCTCGGTGCCGCCGGCTTCGTCGGCTTCGTGTCGATCATCCCCAAGTCGATCCCCGCATACCTGGCCCTTGAGGTCCTCGTCTTCGTCATCTCCTTCGGCCTCACCTTCGGCTACGCCATGACGCGAGGCAAGGCTGACATGGAGGGCCGCGCGCCCGCCGCCAAGGCTGCCGCTCCCGTGGCCGCTGCGGCTGCTGTCGCCCCTGCTGCAGCCCCGGCTCCTGCTGCTGCTCCCGCGCCTGCCTCGGCCCCGTCCTTCAGTGACGAGGCGCTGGCTGACCTCTCGGTCTCCTCGCCCCTTGCGGGCACCGCGATTCCGCTCGAGCAGGTCAAGGATGAGTCCTTCGCCAAGGGCATGCTCGGCCCCGGCATTGGCATCGAGCCCGCCGACGGACTCGTTGTGGCGCCCTTCGATGGCACCGTGACCGTCGCGTTCCCGACCGGCCACGCCTACGGCCTCAAGTCTGCATCCGGCGTTCAGGTCCTCATTCACGTTGGTATGGACACGGTCAAGCTGGACGGCAAGGGCTTCACGCCCCGCGTCGCCAAGGGCGATGTCGTGCGCCGTGGCGACGTCCTCGCCGAGGTTGACCTCGACGTGATCCGCGAGGCCGGCTACGAGACCATCACGCCCGTCGTCGTGACGAACAAGAAGAAGCTCGGTGCGATCACCCCGGTCGCGAGCGGGCAGATCCAGCGCGGCGACGCGCTGCTTGACGTGGCCCCCAAGGAGGCCTGAGCCTTCCGGGAGTTACTCTCGACATAACGGGTGGGCGGCATCAGCAGTGCGCTGGTGCCGCCCACCCGTCTGTTGAACCGGCAGAGTCGTATGCGCGTTTCGTTGTGGTGGCACTCGTTGTGGGGAGCTCGTGTTCTCGGGCGCGGGTGTCGACCGTACAGTCTGTGGCTGCTGCGAGGCCTGTCGACGGTGAACAAAGGTGTTGGCGGTTTCAAAGTCCCCCCGTCATCGCGTCCGGTCAAGTCCTCTGCGCGAATAAGTTCGCCCTGCTCGGCCTGGTGTGGGTGCGTGCGCGAAAAAATTCGCCCTGCAGGCGTGAAAGAGGCGAAAAACGCCGTTTTTAGGTGTGCTGGGCGAACTTTTTCGCGGTTCTGTTGTGGTGTGGGGTGTGCTGGGCGAACTTTTTCGCGGAACCGCTGTAGAACGGGGGCGCTGGGAGAGTTTTGTACCGGTTGGGCTGCTGGCGGGGGCGTGTTGGGGGAGTTTTGTGCCGGGTTTGGCACTGGGCGCGGTACAAAGTTCTCCCTGCTGGGGGTCGTGGGGGTGGATGCGGTACAAAGTTCTCCCTGCTCGTGCAAAACTGGCTGAAATGGGCCTTTTTGGGCGTGTTGGGAGAGTTTTGTACCGGGTGGGCTGCTGGCGGGGGCGTGTTGGGAGAGTTTTGTACCGGGTGTGTTGATGTGCGCTCGCGGCTAGGCGATCTGCCCGCAGCAAAGGGCTAAACCTGCGGACGGGGGTCTGATCGCAAATTACGGCCGAACATGCGGATAGGGCTGAACCTGCGGATAGGGGCCTGCTCGCAAATTACGGCCGAACATGCGGATAGGTTGTGCACACGCGGATAGGTTATGACGATGCGGATAGCTTATTAACCTATCCGCATGTCAATAACCTATCCATACGCGGATAACCTATCCGCGTGCGTAGCTGTGCGCGCTCGCGGGGGCTAAGAAAATGACGCGGAACAGCGACAATCGTGACTGGTGGGAGCCTCGCGCCACGTGACGCACTCAGGCGTTGATCGAGCGCCCCGGAATCAGCGTCCCCGGGAACTCAACCGTCTGGGCGTGGGGTGCCCCGGCCTCGTCGGATGAGGGACGCGGCGCCTTGCCCTCGATCTGATCGAGGAGGATCGTCACCGCCTCCTGCGCGATCGCCGCGATGGGTTGGCGAATTGTTGCAAGGTGAGGCAGAGCGCGGCGCATCGTCTCCGTGCCATCGAAGCCGATGACCGACAGATCCGTGGGGACAGCCAGCTCGCGCGTGCGCGCCCACTCGAGGACTTCGGCCGCTGCCAGGTCGTCGGTCGCGAAAACGCCGTCGATGGGAGCGGCGGCGCGGGCCTCATCCAGGGCGTCGCGCACCATCGCGAAACGTTGCGGCGTCGGCGTATCGAAGGGCACCGTCACCACGCGCGGGGTCAGTCCGGCGCGCGTCACCTCAGCGCGGTAGCCGGCCTCGCGCAGATTGCGCGGACCCGAACGCGAGGTGAGCAGCAGCGGATAGCGGCATCCGCCCTCAATGAGCGCGCGCGTCGCCATGGCGCCCGCCTCCTCGTTCGCGCAGCGCACGTTCGGGATGGATGGGCTCAGCTCGCGGTCGATCGTCACCAGCGGCATGCGGATCGTGTCGTATTCGCCCAGGCCCTCGTTGTGGGCGCCCGAGATGATGCCATCCACACGGTTGCCCACGAGGAGCGACAGGTATTCGCGCTCGCGGTCCGCCCTGCCCATGGAATTGCAGATAAGGATGCGGTATCCGGCGTCGGCGAGGGCGTTTTCGACCTCGACGGCCAGCTCGCCGAAGAAGGGGAGAGACACGGCCGGAACGATGAGGCCGACCGTCTGCGTGCGTTTTCCGTGCAGGGCGCGCGCCAGGGAATTAGGGCGATATCCCAGCGTCTTGATCGCGTCGGCGACGTTCTGCTTCGTCTTTTCCGAGAGGTATCCGCGGTTGTTGAGGACGCGCGACACGGTCGTCAGGCTCACTCCGGCCAGCTCGGCGACGTCGGCCAGCGTGGGTTCGCGCGAACTCATGCGGGGTTTCCTTTCCTTCCCTCGGTACTTCTCCATTGTAGTTGGTTGGGTGGGAGGGAGCCGTCCATCACGTCGGCGAGGCCGGGGCGCAGGGGTACGAAAGGGCGTCGTCACGCGGGAGCGAGCGAGGGGTCCGTTCCATGGTTTGCCAGCATTTATAAGGGTGATGTATCCCATGTCACGGTCTGTGATATCGGGTTTTGCGCGGGTATCTGAGCCCGTTACCATGGGCCGTACGGGCACCTGTGTCTCACGATGGACATACCCGCACTTGAAAGGAACAACCATGATTTCCCGCACTGTCGCAATTGGTTCCTCCGTTGGCCTCCACGCGCGTCCCGCGAACATTCTTGCCGAGGCCGTTGATGACTCCGGCGTCGACGTGACCATCTCCCTGGGTGAAGAGGAAGCTGACGCCGCGTCGCTCCTCGAGATCATGACCCTGGGCGCCAAGCATGGCGATGTTGTCACGCTGTCCACCGAGGATGATTCCGCGGGTGCGGTGCTCGACTCGCTCGTTGAGCTGCTCTCGCGCGACCTCGACCAGGAGTGAACTGATGGCGACGCACGACGTCCTGCACGGCATCGGTGTCTCCGCCGGTACCGCAGCAGCCCCCGCCGCGATCGTCCAGCCCGCCCCCGGTGTTGACACGACGGAGCCGGGCAGCGTCGATGCTGCCGCCGACGGCGCGCGTGTCCGCGAGGCGCTCGCTGCCGTTTCCACTCGCCTGAAAGAGCGCGCCGCGAACGCGCCGGAGGAGACGAAGGCGATCCTGAAGGCCACCGCTCAGCTCGCGGGTGACCGCGGCCTGGCCAAGGCCGTTGACAAGAAGCTCAAGAAGGGTCTGGGTATCACTCAGGCCGTCCACGATGCTGTCGAGGACTATGCGCAGATGCTGCGCGGCCTGGGCGGCTACATGGCCGAGCGCGCGACCGATCTCTACGACGTGCGCGATCGCGCGATCTGCGAGCTTCGCGGCCTGCCCGAGCCCGGCGTCCCGGCCTTTGATGGCCCCGTCGTCCTCGTGGCCCACGATCTGGCCCCCGCCGAGACCGCGACCCTGGACCCCGATACCGTTCTCGGCATCATCACCGAGGTCGGCGGCCCCACCTCGCACACGGCGATCCTGGCCGCCCAGCTGGGTATTCCCGCGATCGTGAAGGCCGCGGGCATCATGGGTGTCGCCGAAGGTACGATGCTGGCCCTCGACGGTGGCGTCGGCGAGGTGATCATCGCCCCCACCGACGACGAGGTGGACCTGCTCAAGGAACGCTCGCGTCGCCGCGCGCTCGCCCTGGCCGGTTCGACCGGCAAGGGCGCGACCTACGACGGCTACCCCGTCAAGCTCCTGGCCAATATCGGCACGGTTGACGACGCGATGAAGGCCTCGAAGTTCGACCTTGAGGGCTCGGGCCTGTTCCGCACGGAGTTCCTGTTCCTGGAGCGTTCGGAGGCCCCGACGCTGGAGGAACAGACCGACACTTACACGAAGGTCCTGCAGGCCTTCGGATCGCGTCGCGTGGTCGTTCGTACCCTCGATGCGGGCGCCGACAAGCCGCTGAGCTTCGCTGATCTGGGTGCCGAAGAGAACCCCGCCCTGGGTGTGCGCGGCCTGCGCCTGTGCCAGGTGCGCGAGGACCTCATCGACACGCAGCTGCAGGCTCTGGCCGCCGCCCACAAGGCGACGGGCGCGGAGCTGTGGGTCATGGCCCCCATGGTCTCGACTGCTGACGAAGCCAAGTGGTTCGCCGACAAGGCGCGCGGCTACGGCCTGCCCAAGGTCGGCATCATGATCGAGGTGCCCGCGGCCGCCCTGCGCGCCGAGCAGCTCCTGTCGATCGTGGACTTCGCCTCCATCGGCACGAACGACCTGACGCAGTACACGATGGCTGCGGACCGCCTGGACGGCAACCTGGCACCCCTCCTGGATCCGTGGCAGCCCGCGGTCCTCGAGATGATTCGCCACGCCTGTAATGGTGGCCGTGCGACGGGCAAGCCGATCGGCGTGTGTGGCGAAGCCGGTGGCGATCCGCTGCTTGCCCTGGTCCTCACGGGCCTGGGTGTTGCCTCCCTGTCGATGGCGCCCTCGAAGGTCAACGCCGTGCGCGCTGCTCTGCGTATGCACGACCTGGCGACCTGCCAGCAGATGGCGGCCTACGCGGTGGATGCGCCCAACGCGAAGGAAGGCCGTGACAACGTCCTGAAGCTGGTGGCTCCGGCGATGCTGGATCTGCTCTGATTCGACGCTTCTGACACATTACGGGGTGGGCCCGGGAACCAAGCGGTTCCCGGGCCCACCCCGTTTGTGCGTATTGCGACGCCGCGTCAGTCCCTGCGGATCGCGTCCGCCGGATTCGATGTCGGCGACTGGGCTCCCTTCTGAGACTTCTTCTTGGAGCGTCCAGAGAAGAGCGCGGTGAGAATCAAGATGACACCCAGCGCTGCGATCGAGCTGATCCCGAGGATCGGCAGGTTGAAGTTCGTGACGTAGGCCTCGGCGATGAGGAAAACTCCCACCATGCACACGAGGAGCGCCCACACGAAGGAACCGACCCGCACGCCCCTGCTCGGTGCTTCGGGTAGCGTGCGCACATCGACCGGGCCTGTCGGCGCGCTCCACGTGGCGTGAACACCCGGGGTCGGGCCCGGCGCTGCACTGGGAGCACCCAGGGGCTCCTGACGATGATGGGGTGCCCCGGCCTCGTGCCCTGCGGGAATGGACTCACCTGTGGAGGCCGGGTCGAAGGCGGTGCGCCCGCCCGCCCCTACGGAGCCGGCAGAAGAGCCTGCCTGCGCATGCGGCCCCTGCGCGCCCGATGCGCCCGCCGGGCTCGCAGTCCCAGCGTCTGAGCGAAAGGGGTCGGTGGGCATCTGGGCAGTTGGTGCTTCGCGGAAGACTGCCAGCGGATCCGAGGACAGATCCGGGGAGGAGGTCGGCAGCTCCGTAGTCGCGTCCGCGCCGACGCCGACAGTCGGCGCGGGGATCGTCGGCAGCGGCGTCGTGGCGTCGAATTCGGGCAGTTCGGTGGTGAGGTCGTCGCTCGAGGTGGTCATGGTCGTGGTCCTTCCTCAGTTACCCGACTGGGAGCCGGTAGGGGTGGGGGATGGAGAGGTGCTCGGAGTCGTCGAGGGCGTTGCCGACGGGGTAGCCGAGGGCGTCGTCGTCGGCTTGGAACCCCACGTTCCCGAGGAATCGGGTGTCTGCAGGACCGTCAGCGTGTCGAGCCCCGCGCTATCGGTGATGAGGACGGTGATGCCGCCGAGGGAGGGATTTCCCCAGGAGGGGGAGGTGGCGGTCGCCCCCGCGCAGTTGTTCAGTGAGGACGCCCAGCCGTCGCCGTCCATGTTGGTGGAGAGAGTCTCGATGTCGGACTGGCACACGATCTGCACGGGCTGTCCCTCTGCCACCTGAATGGTCAGCCTGCTCCAGGCCTCCCAGTCGACGATGATTGTCTTCGTGGTGCCGACGGGAGCTCCACTCAGGTCGAGTAGCGTCGTGCCGGCCGGATTGCCACCACTGACTCTGTCGACCGTCCAGTCGCGCGTCGTCTCCGTGTTGATGGCCCCGGGGTGAACGGTGATGAGGAAATCGGTCGGGCGGGCGGCCTGGGTGCCGATGGCCGCGGTGGGAAACGCCATGATCATGCCGATGACCGACAGGGCGGTGAGCCATCCCGCGCTGCGGTCGCGCAGGGCCGCAATCGCCAGGGAGAGCCCGACGACAAGCAGGCACACGCCGCCACCAATGGTGATGATGCGGGCGATCGTCTGCCCCTCGGTCTCACCGGTAATGAAGGGGATCGACAGGCCCTTATCCGCCCAGTACAGTCCGGCGAAAACAGCAGCCGTGATGAGCGTCAGCAGGCCCGTGATTGCCAGGTTCACGCGACCGGAAACGGTGCGGGGGCGATGCGTCGGCGTGGGCGGAACGTTCCATCGACGAGGCGTGGGCGCGCTCGCGGGAGGCGTCCAGCCGGGGTGGGGCACGGAGGCGGTCGCGGCGGCTGGACGCGGTCCGGCCTGCGGGCTGGCGGCGCCGGCGGGGGAGGACTGGAAATCGCTCGGAACGCCGTACGCGGGGAAACCTGCGGGACCCTGCTCGGGCTTCATGCCTGGATCCGGCTCCCCCGTGCCGTCAGCGGCCGGGGTAGCTGGTGCAAAAGGGGCGGAGGTGCCCGCCGCGTTCGGGGTGGGGGCAGCCGACGGGGCGTTGTTTCGTGGAGCCTCGTAGTGGGCGGCCCCGTAGGAGGGGCGCTGCTGGCCCGCGTTCCGGTTGCGAGAGAGCGACAGGCCCACGAGAGCGGCCGCGATGCCCGAGAAGGACAGTGCCACGATGATGAGCATGAACCAGCCGATCCCCATGATGCCGAAGACACCGACATCGGAGAACATCGAGGACAGGGCGGCGAGAATCATCAGAGCGCCGCCGATGACGGCGATGTCGAAGCGCCCCTCGATGGTCTCTTCGACGTGAATACGGCCGTCCTCAGCCTCGGGCAGGAGCAGCCAGGCCAGCCCGTAGGCGAGGATAACGAGCGGCATGAAGAACGCGGAGACCACCATGAGGACGCGCACGAGAGACAGGTCCCACCCCTGGTGGGCGGAGATTCCCGAGCAGACGCCTCCGAGAACGCGGGGCTTCGCGCGGTACCACCCGGAGCCTCGGATGGACTCGAAGAAACCGCTGCGGGGCGGGCGCTGCTGGTACTGATCACTCGGATCTGTTGTGCCATTCGACCAACTCATCATGCACTTCCTCTCGATGGGATCCACGCGGCGTGGATCGATACCACTACTCAACCAAAGAACGGGGGGAGCGCGACAGTAGGGGACCCCCTGAATGACCCCTGATTGTGCTGGGGGTATCCCGGGGGGACACCCCGTGGCATGCCACAATGGGAGCGTGAGCAGACCCGTAAATTCCCCCCATCCGGGGTGGACTCCGCCGATTCCGGCGCCTCCCAGCAGGCCCCCGCTCGTGCGCGCGACCGCCTCGAGCCCGGACATGCCGGCCCCCTGGCTGGGCGGCGTGTGCTCGGGTCTGGCCGTACACCTGGGAGTGTCGGTCGCTCTCGTGCGCATCATCATGATCTGCATGACCTTTGTGGGTCTCGGCTTCGGCGTTTACCTGTGGCTGTGGGTAACGGTCCCCGAGGATTCCCCGGAGCGAAGCGGGGAGGGCTCGCTCAGCCCCGGCCTCGTCCGGCTGCGTGAAGAACGCGCCGCCCAGGTGTCGCGCAACCGCTTGATTGTCGTCGGCGTGGCCCTGATCGTGGCCGCGATCGCGGGTACCGTCTTGAACGCGACGGGCACCCTGGACTGGCGAGACATGGGGGCCATCGTTTCGATCATCGCGGGCATTGCGCTCGTGTGGAGCCAGAGCCGCAACGTGGGCTCCTGGCGTTCCGTGCGCTTCGTCGGGGCTGTCTTCGGCGGCATCGTGCTGCTGGCGCTCGGCGTCGTGATGGTCGCTTCGCGCGATAATCCGCCCGTCATCCTGCTGCGCGGTGGTCTCATCGGGGCTGCTCTGGTGGCGGGCGTGCTCTTCGCCCTCGTCCCCATGTGGCTGCGCACTACGAAGGATCTCTCGCAGGCTCAGGCGCAGCGCGTGCGTGAAGCCGAGCGCGCCGACATCGCCGCTCACCTGCACGACTCGGTGCTCCAGGCCCTCACTCTGATCCGTGCCTCCGCCGAGGACCCGGCCCGCGTGCGCGCCATCGCCCTCACCGAGGAGCGCGAACTGCGTGCTTGGCTGTACACGGGCCACGCGCAGGCCGCCGATTCCCTCGAAGCAGCCGTCACCGAGGCCGTCGTTGGCGTCGAGAGTCGCTACGGCGTGCCGATCAGTGTCGTCGTCGTCGGCGACATGCGCCCGGGTCCCGGTGAGCTTGCCCTCGTCGCGGCTCTGGCCGAGGCCTGCCAAAACGCCGTGCGTCACGGCGCCCCGCCCGTCTCCGTCTACGTCGAAGTACGCCCCCGAGCCATCGAGGCCTTCGTCAAGGACAACGGCGAAGGATTCGACCCCGCCACCATCGCCGCCGACCGCCACGGCGTGCGCGACTCTATCGTCGGGCGTATGCGCCGAGCAGGGGGAAGCGCCACGATCAGGCGTCTCGCCCGCGGAACCGAAATTGCTCTGAGCGTGCCGCGCTCCGATATCCTGGAAGAAACAGCGCCCACCGGGAGGACACAGTGACCATCCGCATCCTCGTTATCGACGACCACCCCATGGTGCGCGCAGGAGTGCGCGCCGAGCTTGAAAATTCCGGGGCTGACCTGGAAGTCGTCGGCGACGCGTCCGACGTCGAGGGTGCCATCGCAGCCTGCCGCACGCTCACCCCGGACGTCGCCCTCCTCGACGTGCACCTGCCCGGCGGAAACGGCGGAGGCGGTGCCGAGGTCGCCAGCTCCTGCCGCGACATTGAGGGCCTGCACTTCCTCGCGCTGTCCGTCTCCGACGCCGCCGAGGACGTCGTCCAAGTTATCCGGGCGGGCGCCCGCGGATACGTCACCAAGTCGATCTCCACCCCCGACCTCGTCGAGGCCATCGGACGAGTCGCCGCCGGGGACGCCGCCTTCAGCCCGCGCCTGGCCGGCTTCGTCCTGGATGCCTTCGGGACCGGCGAGGTTTCCACGACCGACAGCGAGCTGGACCTGCTGTCGGCGCGCGAACAGGAAGTCATGCGCCTCATCGCCCGCGGCTACACCTACAAAGAAGTCGCCCACGACCTCTTCATCTCTATCAAGACCGTCGAAACCCACGTGAGCGCGGTCCTGCGCAAGCTCCAGCTCTCCAACCGCAATGAGCTGACGCGTTGGGCGATGCAGCGACACATCGTGTGAGGTCGGACCCCTTTCGTGCGTGCCATCCGTAGAGTGACGCGCCGTCGCCCTTACAATGGAACCCCGAGGGCGCGACTGCGCCTGCCCGCCCCGCACGGACGGCCTCTTCTATTTCTGCGACCTCGGAGGATGCATGCACCGCATCGGTTTTGATAGTGATCAGTACGTCGAGATGCAGTCTCGACACATCGCCCAGCGACGCAGCGAATTCGGCGGCAAGCTCTACCTGGAGTTTGGCGGCAAGCTGATCGACGACATGCATGCCTCGCGCGTCCTTCCGGGTTTTACGCCCGACAACAAGGTGCGCATGCTGCGCGAACTGGCCGACGAAGTTGAGATCATCGTCGCCGTCAACGCCAAGGATTTCGCGCGCCGTAAGGTCCGCGCCGACATGGGCACCACCTACGACGATGAGGTTCTGCGTCAGATCGACGAGTTCCGTGAGCGCGGCCTGTACGTCGGGTCCGTCGTCATCACCCAGTGGACGGACGACAACAAGGCGGCCGCCGAGGTCAAGGAACGCTTCGAGAAGCTCGGCATCCGCGTCTACCGTCACTTCCCGATCCCCGGCTACCCCTCGGACGTTGAGCGCATCGTCTCCGATGAGGGCTACGGCGCGAACGAGTACGTGGAGACCACCCGCGACCTGATCGTCGTGACCGCCCCCGGCCCGGGTTCCGGCAAGATGGCGACCTGCCTGTCGCAGCTCTACCACGATCACAAGCGCGGGATCGAGTCGGGGTATGCGAAGTGGGAGACCTTCCCGATCTGGAACATTGCGCTGGATCACCCGGTGAACATTGCCTACGAGGCCGCCACGGCCGACCTCGACGACGTCAACATGATCGATCCCTTCCACCTGGAGGCGTACGGGATCAAGACGGTCAACTACAACCGCGACGTGGAAATCTTCCCCGTCCTGAACCGCCTGTTCGAGAAGATCCTCGGCTCCTCCCCCTACAAGAGCCCCACGGACATGGGCGTCAACATGGCGGGCCACTGCATCGTGGACGACGAGGCCTGCGCGGAGGCTTCGCGTCAGGAAATCATTCGCCGCTACTACAAGGCGCTCGTGACTGAGAAGAAGGAAATGAGCGAGCCCGTGCAGTCGGCGCGCATCTCCCTGCTGATGAGCCGTGTGGGCGTGGGGCGCATGGACCGCCCGGTCGTGCGTCCGGCCCTCGAGCTGGCTGAGGCGACGGGCGAACCGGCCGCAGCGATCGAGCTTCCCGATGGCCAGATCGTCACGGGTAAGACGTCGGCGCTGCTGGGCTGCTCTTCGGCGATGCTGCTCAACGCGCTCAAGAAGCTCGCGGGGCTGCCCGACGAGGTCCAGCTCCTCGCCCCTCAGTCCATCGAGCCGATCCAGCGCCTCAAGACCCGCGACCTGGGCTCGCGCAACCCGCGCCTGCACACCGACGAGGTCCTCATCGCGCTCGCGGTGTCCGCCAACGGCGACGACAACGCGCGCCGCGCCCTGGATAAGCTCAGCTCTTTGCGCGACTGCGACGTTCACGAGTCGGTCATCCTGGGCCCCGTGGACGAGGGCATCTTCCGTTCCCTCGGCATCCAGGTGACGACGGAGCCGGTGTACGCGACGAAGTCGCTGTACCGCAAGAAGTAATCGCTTCGACGAGGCCGGGGCTTGTCTGTCGCGCAACAGCGCGGGGAGGCCCCGGCCTCGTCGTATGCCGCCTTTCGTGGTTGGCGCCACCCGGGGCGGGGGTCGCAGGTGAGGGTGGGGCGGTTTACCCTTGGAGGCGATGAGTGACGCGACTTCTTTGCCTGACCTTGGTTTCCTGATCGGCCCCGATGTGGGTCTTCAGGACGACTACGTGCCGCCGGAGGTGCCCGCCTTTGATGTGGAGGACGCCTTGGGCTCCGACGCGTGGCCGGAGATCGCCGTGCCGGGTGGGGCGTCGGGTGCGCCGTCGGCGTGGGAGCCTCCCGCGTCCTCGGGTGGTTTTTCGTCCGGCTGGGAGCGCCCCTCGCGCCCGAGTGTGGACCCCGAGTCGCTGACGCGCGGCCTCAACGACCGCCAGCGTGAGGCCGTCACCCACGCGGGTTCACCGCTGCTGATCCTGGCGGGCGCGGGCTCCGGTAAGACCCGCGTCCTGACGCATCGCATCGCCTACCTGCTGGCCACGGGCCGCGCGCGGGCGGGGGAAATCTTGGCGATCACCTTCACGAACAAGGCGGCTGCCGAGATGCGCGAGCGCGCGGGCGCCCTCGTGGGTGACGACGCGCGCCGCATGTGGGTGTCGACCTTCCACTCGGCGTGCGTGCGCCTGCTGCGCTACGAGCACGAGGCGGCGGGCCTGTCCTCGTCCTTCACGATCTACGACGCCCAGGATTCCCAGCGCCTCATCCAGATGGTCCTCAAAGCCCAGGACGTGGACATTAAGCGCTTCACCCCAAAGATGGTGGCGGCGCGCATTTCGGACGCGAAGAACGAGCTGATCGGCCCGGCGCGCTACGCGGAAACGGCGGGCAAGGACCCGGTCTCGCGCATCGTCGCCGACGCCTACGTTGAGTACGACAAGCGCATGCGCGCCTCGAACGCGCTGGACTTCGACGACCTCATCATGCGCACGGTCGAGCTACTGCGCGACAACCCGCTGATCGCCGAGCACTACCACCGGCGCTTCCGACACATTCTCGTGGACGAGTACCAGGACACGAACCACGCGCAGTACGTCCTCGTGCGCGCCCTCGTGGGAGATGGATCCGATGGGGTGATGCCCGCGGAGCTGACGGTCGTGGGTGACTCGGACCAGTCGATTTACGCCTTCCGCGGCGCCACGATCCGCAATATCGAGGAGTTCGAGCGCGACTTCACGGGCGCTCGCACGATCCTGCTCGAGCAGAACTACCGCTCGACGCAGAACATCCTGTCGGCCGCGAACGCGGTCATCGCCCGCAACACGGGGCGCCGCGCGAAAAACCTGTGGACGGCCTCGGGCGACGGCGCGCTTATCACGCTGGATGCCGCCGATTCCGAGCACGACGAGGCCCGATTCGTCGTCGGCGAGATCGACCGCCTCGCGGATTCCGGCGTCGAATGGGGCGACATTGCGGTCTTCTACCGCACGAACGCCCAGTCCCGCGCACTCGAGGAACTCCTCGTGCGCCAGGGCATCCCGTACCGCGTCGTCGGCGGTACGCGCTTCTACGAGCGCCGCGAAATTAAGGACGCGCTGGCGTACCTCCAGGTCATCTCCAACCCCGACGACACCGTCGCAGCCCGCCGCATCCTCAACGTCCCCAAGCGCGGCATCGGCGCCAAAGCCGAGGAGGCCATCGCCGCGCACGCCGCCCACTACGGCATCTCCTTTGGTGCAGCCCTGCGTCACCTGTGGCTGCGCGCCGGGTGCCCCGCGGGCGAAGGCGAGGGGATCGACCTCGACGCGCTCGCCGCTCCCGTTTCCGCGGACGAGGCCTCGGCTGGGTCTTCCGATCCTGCATCCTCGGGTGGGGCAGCGGGGGAGGCTCCGGTTGCGGGCGAGACTGCTGGTGAGAGCGGTTCTGCGGCTGAGAGCGCTGCGGCCCCGGCCTCGTCCCCTGTGTCTTCTGTGTCTTCTGAGAGCGTGCCCGAGGTCCTGGGGATCACCCCGCGTGCCGCCAAGTCGGCGGCCGCCTTCTGGGGACTCATCGAAACCCTGCGCGCTGCGGAGGCGCGAGGCGCATCCCAGGCCGACATCCTCGAAGAGGTCCTCGACCATACCGGCTACCTGGCCGAGCTGCGGCGCAGCGAAGATCCGCAGGACGCCTCGCGCGTGGAAAACCTGGCGGAACTGCACTCGGTCGCGGGAGCCTTCGCGGCTGACGCTCCGGGTGGAACACTCGCGGACTTCCTCGAGCGCGTCGCCCTCGTGGCCGACTCGGACCAGGTGCCCGCGGAGGGTGAGCGCGGCGGACAAGTCACCCTCATGACCGTGCACACCGCGAAGGGCCTCGAATTCCCGGTCGTGTTCGTCACCGGCATGGAGGACGGCACCTTCCCGCACCAGCGCAGCCTCGGCGACGAGAGCGAGCTGGAAGAAGAACGCCGCCTGGCGTACGTGGCCATCACGCGTGCGCGCGAACGCCTCTACCTCACGCGCGCAGCCGTGCGCAGCGCCTGGGGGACGCCTCAGGAGATGCCGCCCTCGCGGTTCCTCGACGACATCCCCGCCGAGCTGCTCGACGTACGCCGTGCGGCCACGTCGGGGGAGCGCATGCGCGCGTCCTACGGCGGTTCCTACGGGTCCGGGTCCTACAGTTCGGGTTCCTACGGCTCGGGTTCCTACGGGCGTTCGCGCAGCTCCGCGGGGCGCGACCCCTGGGGTGACGCCGACACCGGTGCCTTCGGCTCCGGGCGCGGTGGTGCCTCTGCGCAGCCCGCGGGTGTTCGCAAGGTGACGCGCATGGGCGTTGCACCCGCCGCGAAGCCCGCCGACGACAAGCCCGTTCTCTCTCTCAAGGTCGGCGACCGCATCAAGCACGCCACCCTTGGCGCTGGCACCGTCACCGGCATCGAAGGCGAGGGACCGCGTACCGTGGCCCGCATCCGCTTTGGCCTGGGCGAGAAGCGCCTCCTGGTGCGCATGGCGCCGATGGAAAAGATCTCGTAGCGTTTCCCGGCTGTGGTCGGGCCGCTGCGTTGTGGGGCCGGGCCGCTTGATGCACCCGTGGGCGGCGGCCTTCCTGCTTGTTGTTGCTTGTGGCCCCGTGGGTGTTTCGGGCGCTGCGTGGCCAGTCTCGTGGGCCGGGCTGCTTGATGCGCTCGTGGGTGGCGGCCCGCCCGCGAGCCGTCCGCGCCGCGAGCCTTCGGCTCGGCGCGTCGCCTCGAAGCCCGGCCAGGCCCTGCCGCCGCCCACGGGTGCCGCAGCCAGGCCCCGTTATTCACCGGCACTGCGGCCAGGCCCTCCGGCGTTCTCCATACCTGTGGGGCCTGTGTAGCTTATGGCTGTCCCTCTACTCGTCAGCACTGTGATCGACTCGCCCCGCCGCTCAGTAATTTCGCACGTAATTCCCCTGTGATTACTTCAAACATTGAATTCGTGCCGTTGGAATTGCAACGTTTTTAGGCGGTCTCAAAAAATGACCGTCGGAAATTATGTGCGACTTTTTCTGGGGTGGTTATCGCCGTCACTCTCGGGGTGCTGCGGCCAGGCTCTGTGCCTCGAAGCCCGCCCGTGCCCTCCGGATCCTCCGGTACCCTCCACACAGGTGGGGCCTCGTGTGCTGTTGTGTTGGCGAGCCCCGTCTCTGCCTTGCGTTCGGTACAAAATTCTCCCTGCTCGGCTTCTTGGTGGTGAAAACGGTACAAAACTCTCCCCGCATGCGTAGATTGCGTCAAATCGAGCCATTTCGGGTGAGCAGGGAGAGTTTTATACCGGAAATGCGGCGAGGGCGGGCATGCAGGGAGAGTTTTATACCGGAAATGCGGCGAGGGCGGGTGTGCTGGGAGAGTTTTGTACCGGAAGTTGGGCCGTGCGGCTCGTGCTGGGCGAGATTTGTTTCGTCGTGGCACCTTCCGTGTGTGCAGTTGCCGGGTTTCCGCCACCCACCGGTGCCCCAGCCTGGCCCTCCCGCCCCTGCAGCGCGCTCGACACTGGTGGCGGTGGGGGTTTTGCACTACACGAAGCCTTCTGGCGGCGTGTCGCCGGCGTGTCGGACCCCCGTGTAGTGCAATTCCCCCCCGATTGATGGCGGCGCGGCCGCGGTTCGAGGCGGTGCGGTCGCCAAAGTGCAGACCCATTGAGTGAAAACAGTCAAATAACGACGGTTGTGGCTGAATGGGTCTGCGTTTTGGCGGATTCGGTCTCTGTCGTGGTGTGTTGGTCGCACGTGAACCGCTGAAGATGCGCGTTAACCCCTTGATACGCACGTCAGCGCTTTGATGCGCATGTCAACCCCTAGATATGCGCGTGGGCGGCGCTGCCCACATGCAGACCATCGGGCCCACGTGCGCATGAGTGGGCCCACGTGCGAATTGGTGGGACCCGAATGACGCTGAGTTGCATCTCAAGAGCTGGCCTCGTCGCCGTGGACGTGATCATGCGGGGCAGTGGGAACGCCCAGCCCGCACCAACGAGGTCGACAACCTGCCCCACGACCCCATCAACACGACTCGCAACGCAAAGCGACGTCAAAGGAAAAGCGCGCTCGGGTCAAGGGCGTGACAAGCCTTCATAATGTAAGGAAATGGCGCGTTTGTGCCGGTTGCACGGTAGAATTATTGCGCTGACCACACCACGTTCAACGGAGGGAATAAGGTGGATCTCTACGAGTACCAGGCCCGGCAGATGTTCAAGGAGCACGGCGTGCCCGTGCTCGACTACCGCCTGGCGTCGACCCCCGAAGAGGCGCGCGAGGGTGCGCGCGAGCTGCTCGCGGAGGGTGCGTCGCTGCTGGTTGTCAAGGCTCAGGTGAAGACCGGTGGCCGCGGCAAGGCCGGCGGCGTCAAGCTCGCCCACACCGCCGACGAGGCCTACGAGAAGGCTGAGGCGATCCTCGGCCTCGATATCAAGGGCCATATCGTCAAGAAGGTCATGATCGCTGTCGGCGCGGACATCGCCGCCGAATACTACTTCTCGATCCTGCTGGATCGCTCGAACCGTCGCCACCTGGCGATGTGCTCGCGCGAGGGCGGCATGGATATTGAGACCCTGGCGAAGGAGCGTCCCGAGGCCCTCGCCCGCGTCCCGCTGGATCCGGTCGTTGGCATTGACGCTGAGGTTGCCCGCCACATCGCGAAGGAGGCGGGCTTCGACGAGGCAACCACGGAGGCGATCGCCCCCGTCCTCGAAACCCTGTGGACCGTCTACCGCGATGAGGATGCGACTCTGGTTGAGGTCAACCCGCTCGTCTCCAGCCCGGATGGCTCCGTGTGGGCGGTCGACGGCAAGGTGACTCTCGACGACAACGCCCGCTTCCGTCACCCTGGTCATGCTGAGCTTGTGGACGTGGCCGCGCAGGATCCGCGCGAGGCCGCAGCGAAGGCGGCTGGTCTCAACTACGTGCGCCTGGAGGGCCAGGTCGGCATCATCGGTAACGGCGCGGGCCTCGTCATGTCGACGCTCGACGTGGTCGCGATGGCGGGCGAGGAGTTCGGCGGCATGAAGCCCGCGAACTTCCTGGACATCGGCGGCGGCGCCTCGGCCGAGGTCATGGCCAAGGGCCTGGATATCATCCTCGGCGACGAGCAGGTTCGCTCCGTGTTCGTCAACGTTTTCGGCGGCATTACCGCGTGCGACCAGGTCGCCCGAGGCATCATCGGCGCGCTTGAGACGCTGGGCGACGCGGCCTCCAAGCCGCTCGTCGTGCGTCTCGACGGCAACAAGGTCGAGGAGGGGCGCGCGATCCTCGCCCAGGCCGCGCATCCGCTTGTCCACATGGAAGAAACGATGGACGGTGCAGCCCGGCGTGCGGCCGAGCTCGCAGCCCAGGCCTCGTCGAAGTAACGACCCGAGAATTCCAGGAGAATCACCATGACTATCTTCGTCAACTCTGACACCCGGGTCATCGTCCAGGGCATGACCGGCGCCGAGGGCCGCAAGCACACCCAGCGCATGCTGAGCGCGGGCACGGCCATCGTGGGCGGCACGAACCCGCGCAAGGCCGGCACCACCGTCACCTTCGACGTGCAGGGCTACGGCCCGGGCGCCGACAAGGTCACCGACGGACAGGTCGAGATCCCCGTCTTCGGGACGGTCGCCGAGGCCCGCGAGGCCACCGGCGCGAACGCCTCCGTCATCTTCGTGCCCCCGGCCTTCGCGAAGGGCGCCGCCCTCGAGGCCATCGACGCGGGCATCGAGACGATCGTCCTCATCACCGAGGGCATCCCCGTCCAGGATTCCACGATTGTCGTCGAGCGCGCACTCGCGGCGGGCGTGCGCCTGATCGGCCCGAACTGCCCCGGCATCATTTCGCCCGGGCAGGCGAACCTGGGCATCACCCCGGCGGACATCACGGGACCGGGACGCCTCGGCCTCGTCTCGAAGTCGGGCACGCTGACCTACCAGCTCATGTACGAGCTGCGTGACTTCGGCTTCACGACGTGCCTGGGCATCGGTGGTGACCCGGTCGTGGGCACCACTCACATCGATGCGCTGGCGGCGTTTGAGGCGGATCCCGATACGGATCTCGTCATCATGATCGGCGAGATCGGCGGCGACGCCGAGGAGCGCGCGGCCGCGTGGATCCAGGAGAACATGACGAAGCCCGTCGTCGCCTACATCGCGGGATTCACCGCGCCTGAGGGTAAGACGATGGGCCACGCGGGCGCGATCGTGTCCGGTTCGTCGGGCACGGCTGCCGCGAAGGCAGAGGCGCTCGAGGCCGTGGGCGTGCGCGTGGGTCGCACTCCTTCGCAGACGGCACAGATCGCTCGAGAGATCCTCTCGCGCTAACGTCACAGCACGAATCGGCCCGGGGTCGGCGCGCAGCGTCGCGGCCCCGGGCCGATTCTGACACTATGGGCCTGTGAGCGAGCGCATCAGAGAAGTACCCAGCCCCCGGCGGACGACGACCACGTACGTGGCGGATCGGGCGACGATCCGTGTTGCCGTCCCGCAGGGGTGGGCACGCGGAGTGATCGCGGGTGTTGAGGCAGCCTTCGCGGGCTGGGCGCTCATCACGGTGTGCGCGATGATCGCCTACCTGACGCTGCGCTCGAATACGTGGATGAATGACACGACGCCGCGCGACGCGCTCGGATTGGGCGGGGACCTGTGGGCGGCTGTCATTGGCGGTACGTCGGTGGTTGGGGGAGTGCATTACCGTGCGATCCCGACGCTGGCGGGCGCGCTGCTGATCGTCCTTGTGCGCCTCTTGCTGCGCAATACGGCTGGTTTCCCGCGCAGTGCGGCGCTGTTTGCTGTGCCCGGTTTTCTTTTGACGTCCTGGCTGCTCGCGGGTACGTCGGGCACTCATGCGCACTGGTGGACGGGCACGATTGGCGGCGTGCTGATTCCGTTGATTGGCTCGGTGTGGTTTGTTGCGTCGGGGTATGCGCGCGATCATGAGGCTCCGACGATGCAGCACTGGATTTCGGGTGGCCTGAAGTTGGGGGGCCTGTCCGTGGCGGTGCTTGCGGGCGCGTCGCTCGTTGCCGCGATTGTTGCGCTTGTGGCTGGTTGGGGTCGGATGGCTGGGATTCAGGAGATCCTGGGGGCGGCCTCGGGCGCGGATACGGCGTTTATTGTCGGTGCCCAGCTGGCGTTTGCGCCGACGGTCATGGCGTGGGCGGCTGCGTGGTGGTCGGGTGCGGGTTTCCTGACGGCGACCGATTCGCTGCATTCTCCGGCTGTGGCGGGCACTGGCCCGATTCCGCCGATTCCGCTGCTGGGTGCTGTCCCGGAGACGGCTCCTGGTCTGTGGGTGATTCTCGCGCCGATCGCGCTGGGGGTTGGCCTGGGCATCGTCGCGGCGCGTTCGTTCCGTCGTGAGCACCTGCTGCACCAGAGCGCGCAGGGCGTTCTGGCCTCGTTGATCGTCGCGGCCGTGACGGCCCTGTGGATGTGGAGCGCGACGATGAGCCTGGGCTCCGTGCGCCTGGCGTCGATGGGGCCGCGCGTGGGGTGGGCGACTGTGGCGCTCGTGCTTGAGATTGCCCTGCCCGCGCTGATTATCGCGTTGGCGACCCACCCGACGACGCGTGCGCTCCTCGGCGAGGGCGCGGGCCGCGTGCGCAACGAGGGCGAGGCCTTGCGTCGCCGCGCCGCCGAGCGTGCCTCCCGTGTGGGCACAGCCGCCTCGACGACTGACGAGGCCTGGGCTGAGGCTTCCGACTCCGCTGAGGACAGCGCCGGGGACGACGGTGCCGACGAGGCCGGGGCTGAGAATCTCGAAGCGGAGGCCGATGGGGGAGAAGCGGACGAGATGCCCGAGGAGGCTAGCGAAACGGCCGCCGACGAGCCCGTGGACGATGAGTCCGCGCAGGCCGAGGGTGACGCGGATGACCCCGAGACGAGGGCGACGCGGCGCGAGGGCCTGAACTAGACTGGGAGGTGCCGCGACTGGCGAGGGTGGATGACCACCGGGGAGCGGCTGCATTTCCCGCGAGGCGTCGCCCGCCTGGGCGCCTGGGTTTGGTCTCAACCTGGAGGAACTATGTCCGTCTCACTGGACAACCTGGAACCCATTGACGTGCGCCCGATTAAGCGGGCCCTGATTTCTGTGTATGACAAGACGGGCTTGGAGGACCTTGCGCGTGCGCTGGGTGAGGCCGGTGTGGAGATCGTCTCCACGGGCTCCACGGCCGCTCGTATTGCGGCGGCTGGCGTGGCCGTCACCCCGGTCGATGACGTGACCGGTTTCCCGGAGGTGCTCGAAGGTCGTGTGAAGACCCTGCACCCCTTCATTCATTCCGGCATCCTGGCCGATCAGCGTAAGGCTGCGCATCGCGAGCAGATTGCGCAGCTGGGGATCAAGGCGTTTGACCTGGTCGTGTGCAACCTGTATCCCTTCCAGGACACGGTTGCCTCGGGCGCGTCCTTCGATGAGTGCGTTGAGCAGATCGATATTGGCGGCCCGTCCATGGTGCGTGCTGCCGCGAAGAATCACCCGTCGGTTGCGGTCGTGACCTCTCCGGAGCGTTACGCGGATGTCGCCGAGGCCGTGGCGGGGGAGGGCTTCACCCTTGAGCAGCGCCGCGAGCTGGCTGCCGAGGCCTTCGCGCACACGGCGACCTACGACCTGGCGATCGCGGGTTGGTTTGCCGACGAGCTGGATCTTGAGGATGTGCGCGAGACCCTCGACGAGGCTGCCGAAACCCACCTGGACGCCTCCGACGCGGCGTTCCTGGAGTCGCTGGGCTACCAGACTGAGGAAGACTACGTGGTGGAGGTCCCCGAGGAGGAGGGGCAGGCCTCGGGCATGCCCGTGTTCGTCGCCGACGCGTTCGAGCGCGTGGAGTCGCTGCGCTACGGCGAGAACCCGCATCAGGGCGCGGCCGTCTACCGTGAGATCGACGAGTCCTTCGAGGATGAGGAGGCCGACGACGAGGCCTTGGCGCCGGGCATCGCGAACGCGCGCCAGCTGCACGGCAAGGCCATGAGCTACAACAACTACACGGATGGCGACGCCGCCCTGCGCGCCGCCTACGATCACGAGCGCCCCTGCGTCGCGATTATCAAGCACGCGAACCCCTGCGGTATCGCGGTGGCCGATGACGTGGCCGAGGCGCACCGCCTCGCGCACGCCTGCGACCCCGTGTCGGCGTTTGGCGGCGTGATCGCCGTGAACCGTCCGGTGAGCGTGGAGCTGGCTCGCCAGATCGTCCCGATCTTCACCGAGGTCGTGCTGGCCCCTGACTACGAGGAGGGCGCGCTCGAGGTGCTGAGCGCGAAGAAGAACCTGCGCGTCCTGCAGGTTGAGCCCCCGGCTCGCGGCTCGTACGAGTTCAAGCAGATCAGCGGCGGCCTGCTGGTCCAGGAGCGCGACGACATCGACGCGCCGGGCGATTCTCCGGAGAACTGGACGCTCGCGGCGGGTGCTCCCGCCGACGAGGCGACGCTGGCGGACCTGGAGTTCGCGTGGCGCACGGTGCGTGCGGTTCGTTCTAACGCGATTCTGCTGGTCAAGGATGGCGCCTCGGTGGGCGTGGGTATGGGCCAGGTGAACCGCGTGGACTCGTGCAAGCTGGCGGTTGAGCGCGCGAACACGCTCGGCTCGCGTTCGACGGGTGATGCGGCGGCGTCCAACGTGGACAGTGCGGGCGGTGCTCGCGCGTCCGAGGTTGTGGCCGAGGCTCCCGAGCAGCGTTCCATCGGCGCGGTTGCTGCGTCGGATGCGTTCTTCCCCTTCGCTGATGGTCTGCAGGTGCTGATCGACGCGGGCGTGAAGGCTGTTGTCCAGCCCGGTGGCTCGGTGCGTGACCAGGAGTCGATTGACGCTGCGAATGCCGCGGGCATCACGATGTACCTGACGGGGACGCGTCACTTCGCGCACTAATTATTCCCGTTCATGGGCTCCAGGGGGCGAGCGCCCGTCCGGGCTGGTATGGGGG